>JAEEKV010000289.1 GCA_016282595.1 Lachnospiraceae bacterium | reverse complement strand
GGCACCACGGAAACGCTTCGCATAAAGGGCAGATACTTTGTAAGATCCTTTATGGTCCGATCCATGTTCTCTCCGTCATTAAAGCCCTTGCACAGCACCACCTGGCCGTTCATCTCCACATGACCCTCAAAAAGCCTGTCCCGAAAGCGAAGCTTTTCTCCGGCAAAACGGTTGTGCAGCATTTTGCAGCGAAGCTCGGGATCGGTGGTATGAACGGAAATATTGATGGGCGCCAGTTGCATATAGATGATGCGGTCCACATCCTCATCCGTCATATTGGTCAGGGTGATGTAATTGCCCTGTAAAAAGGAAAGCCGGGAATCGTCATCCTTAAAGTAAAGCGTTTCCCGCATCCCTGGAGGCATCTGATCGATGAAGCAGAAAATGCACTTGTTGGAGCAGCTTTTATACTCACTCATAAGGTCATTTTCAAATTCCAGACCCAGATCCTCGTCCTCGTCCTTTTCGATCTCCAGCTCCCACTCTTCCCCGTCCGGCTTTCGGATCAAAACCTCGAGATATTCGTCCTTGACGTAAAACCGGTAATCAAAGACATCACGGATCTTCTGCCCTCCTATGGACACCAAAATATCTCCGGGCTCTATTTCCATCTCCTCGGCAATAGAGCCCGGGATCACGGTCTTTATAAGGTGTTCAAATCCGCGATTCTTCATCTTTTTACTCTCTCATATCAACGGTAAACTTTGGAGATTTCTTTCCATCTGTGGAAATACCGCGTTTGGTTCTGACGGGCACAACATACACCTGATAGGTGAAGCCGACTCCTGCAGCCAGCTGAACAGAAGGCTTTTTGGAGGTGGTCATGAGCTTGAACTTTTCACCTGCACTTTCCTGTCCGTAGATCTTATAGCTGGTTGCACCCTTTACCTTATTCCATTTCAGGGTTAAGGTTCTGGCCGGATGGCCCTTTAACGTCGTCATGCCGCCCTTGGTCATGCCGGTGATCTTGGTAGCTTTCAGGGTCTTAGGCGCGGTATAAAGGGTCTTCTCCTTGGAGAGTTCACCTTCCACTTCCCCTGCCGGAGTTTTGATGTAAGCGCAAACCCTTACTTTATAGCCTGTCTCTTCCTTCAATCCCTTAAAGGTGTAGGTGTTTTTCGTGCTTTTTCCCTTTAATACGTATTTTCCGGCTTTTTTATCATAGATGTAATAATGGTATCCATCCGGCATCTTTGCAGAGGAATAACCCATCGTGCAGATGACTGCCAGTTTTTTCTTTTTGGTGGCATTGGCATTCACATTCACGTCGGAAACCTGGCGGGGTCTGATGGTTACAATGCATTCTGCCTTCAAAGACGGAAACTCCTTGGCTACTGCAGTAACCGTAGCATAGCCCAGGCCATTGGCTGTAACCTCGCCGTCATCCACTCTTGCCACAAATACATCCGAGGACTCCCATTCAATAGTAGGCTCCACGGAATCCTTGGGAATCATTTCAAGCCGGATCTTTGCCTTGGTTCCGGTCTCATCATCCAGTGCAAGGGTCGTTTGTGAAAATGTCATAGCCGTGGGCTGCTGATCCGTCACGTAAACATTGTAGTCTCCTCCGACCTGTGCGCCTTTGGAAACCTCCAGATAATAGGTTCCGGCTGTCAGCTGCTGAATGATCTTATACTCTTCGGGCTCAGCTAATGTCCCGGTAACATATCTTTTGACAATACTTTTACCAGCCTCTGATTTCAAGGAAAAGGAAGCACTTTGAAAGGCCGATGTACAGCGAACCATAACATAGCAGCTTTTATCAACGGAAAAGCTGAAGACATCCACATCATCCTGATCGCTCAGGGAATCCTTTACCGTTGTTTTCATTTTCAGGGCAGTCGCCGTTTCCTTGGTTCCGTTCTGATCCGCATCTGCCGTCTCGCAAAATCCCGTAACGCTAAAGGATAAAACAGCAGTCAGCAAAGCTGTCGCAAACAGTGCCGGGATCCGTCTGTGAGAAATAGTCTTCTTTTTCATATGCTCCTCTACCTCCTTATTTGATCATCCCCCGCACACCGGAGTGTGCAGGGGAAGCTGTACTTTCGTTCACTCTTTTACAGGAAAATATACTTACATACAAACAGCACCGCAAGGACATACATCAGCGGGGTGATCTTCTTGGTCTTGCCGCAGCAAAGGTTGATGATCACATAAGAGATAACGCCGATGGCGATACCTTCGGAGATGGAATACATCAGCGGCATAGCCAGGATGCAAAGGTAAGCGGGCACCGCCTCCGTCAGCTCCTTGAAATCCACATCCACAACAGCACCGAGCATCAAAAAGCCTACAAAGATCAGCGCCGGAGCGGTTGCGAAGCCGGGGATCGAGGTAAAGATGGGTGCCAGGAAGATAGAAACCAGGAATAAGAAGCCGGTCACTACGGATGCAAGACCGGTTCTTGCACCTTCCCCAACACCTGCGGAGCTCTCTACGAAGGTCGTGGTAGTTGAGGTTCCGAAGATGGCGCCTGCGCTGGTTGCGATGGCATCGGCCAGAAGTGCCTGCTTAATGCGGGGCAGCTTGCCGTTCTTATCCAGCATGTTTGCCTTGGTTGCCACACCGATGAGGGTTCCCAAGGTATCAAACATATCCACGAACAGGAACGCAAACAGAACTACGATGAAGTTTACGATATCCACACTTGCAAAGTCGGCCTTGAATACCTGACCAAAGGTCTGGCTGATGGCTGAGAAGTTGGTCATACCAAAGGCAGGATACAGAGAATAGTATCCGGCATCGGGCGTTACCACATAAAGGCCGGTAGCCTGTGCGATCATGCCCAGAACCCAGGTAGCAATGATACCGATCAGAATGGAGCCGCGCACATTTTTGATGTACAGCACAGCGGTAATGAACAGTCCGATCAGTGCCAGAAGTGCGCAGATTCCTTCGGTGTGGAAGGCCGCTCTGAAGTTTACGTAGGAAACCAGAGTGGAATCATTGTTGACTACGATGTGTGCGCCCTGCAGACCGATGAAAGCGATGAACAGACCGATACCGGCGCTCACGCCTCTTTTCAGTGTCAGCGGGATCGCATTGAAAATCGCCTCGCGGACATTGGTCAGGGACAGAATGATGAAGATGATACCTTCCGCAAACACTGCCATCAGGGCTGTCTGCCAGCTGTATCCCATAGCCCCGCATACGGTAAATGCAAAGTATGCATTCAGTCCCATACCGGGTGCCAGTGCAAACGGATAATTGGCCAAAAGTGCCATGCACAGGGTTCCCACGAAGGACGCCAGTGCCGTTGCGATCAGGACTGCCGTTGCGTCCATACCGCTGGCGGACAGAAGACTCGGATTGACAGCCAGGATGTAAGCCATGGTCATAAAGGTTGTCAGACCGCCGAGCACTTCTGTTTTTACATTCGTGCCGTTTTCTTTGAGTTTAAACATTTTTTCCAGCATATGCTTTCCCCTTTTCATTTTTGTATTTGCCGAACCATTCCGGCTGATGAAGGAAACGGACTGCCGCTTCCCTTACATCCTAAGTATCTGAAACAGACTTTTGCAAACCTTACTTGCCCTCGTAGATCAGCACGGAATCCACATCATATCCCTTCAGGCGTTCTCTGCCCTTCAGGCCTGCAAGCTCCATGAGGAATACCACCTTGACCACCTCGCCGCCGAGTGCTTCGATCATTTTGATGGAAGCCTCTACGGTTCCGCCGGTTGCGATCAGGTCATCTACCACAACGACCTTCTGTCCGGGCTTGATGGAGTCCTTATGCATCTCCACTACCGCACTGCCATATTCGAGATCATAAGCCTGCTCGATGGTCTCTAAGGGAAGCTTTCCCTTTTTTCTGACCGGAACAAATGCCTTGTGCATCTCATAGGCGATGGGCACACCGAACATAAAGCCTCTGGATTCGGTGCCAACGACCACATCGAAGTCCACACCCCTTAGCTTGTCCATCATGGAATCAATGGCAAGCGCCAGTCCGTCCGGCTCCATCAGCACGCTGGTCACATCCCGAAAGATGATGCCCGGCTCCGGAAAATCCGGAATGGCCCGTACATACTCCTCTAACTGTTTCATCCTTTTGTCCTCCCTTTTTGGTTTCTGTTACTGAACGGTCACCTTAATGGTCTTATACAATCCGTTCTGTGCGTAGATATAAACGTTGGCTGTGCCCTTCTTCAGTCCGGTCAGCTTGATCTTACGCTTCTGGGCTTTTTTCCCGCTCAGATCCGTAACCTTTACGACATCCGGCTGATCTGACTCTACACCTATGGCTTTGTGTCTCTTGATCAGCTTATGCTGTTTATTTACTTCGGTTGCGAAGATGGTAACGCTGCCTTTCTCTTCCAGTGAAAGCTTCTTTTTCATCGCTTTCTTTTTGCTATCTGCAATCCTGTAGATTTTCAGATCTGTTGCATCGCCGGTCTTTTTATTCAGCGTAGTCACATGAATACGTTTGGTCTTGGCCAAAGCCTCCTGACCGTCAGCCGTATTCTTATATGCCACAACATAGAACTTGTAATAGCTGGCCCTTTTCAGTTTTTTTGCAGTATAGGAGGTAGTGCCTGCATCCGTCTCTGCCATTCTCGCAAAGTAGCGCTTTACGCCACCGGAGTTACACTGAGAACCGTAAACCAGATATCCGTCGGCTCCTTCTACCGGCCTCCACTTGATCTGCACGCTGTTTTTGGTAACCTTTGCGATTCTCGGGAACAGAATAGAGAACTTTGTACCCTTGGTATCTTCTTCGGTATTATCCTTATCCAGGAAAGGATCTGCCCCCTCCTTGAGCGTCCAGTCAAACTGTGCTGTGTAGGTAGCGTCTGCTGTTGCTGCCACAATCTCGGGAGACCATTTTTTGTTAAAGGTGTAGGTATAATGGTCTGTCTCCGCCTTGGTCGGATCAACGCCTCCATATGCGGGCGTCTCACCGTAGGCTACGGACTCCGTCTTTAAGGTCTTTCCGTCTCCGTCCACCCAGGTGATCGTAAACTGATTCTTCGTCTGTGAATAGGTTGCCTTGTAGGTGGCATCCCCCGTTACCTTGGCGATCGCAGGTTCCCAGCCGGTAAAGGCGCAGGTGTACTCTTTCGTAGATTCCATCGTCGGCGCTTCCGGTACGATGGAGTCGTCCAGTACGGTACCGTAATCCAAAAGCGCTTCCTTGATGGTGTTTCCGTCAGCATCCACCCATGTGATCTTGTACTGATTCTTTACCTTTGAATAGGTTGCCGTGTAGGTGGCATCGCCTGTCACATCCGTGATCGCGGGTTCCCATCCGGTAAAGGTATAGGTGTATTCTGCCGTAGGCTCTCTATCCGTATCCGGAATTACAAAATTGCCCGATACAGTGCCATACTCCTTCGTATCCTGCTTGATGGTGTTTCCATCACCGTCAACCCAGGTGATGGTGTATTTCCGTGCTTCCTGCCGATAGGTTGCCTTGTAGGTAGCCGGTCCCGTTACATCTGTAAGCGCGGGGGTCCAGCCGGTAAAGGTGTAGGAATGTGCTGCATCCGGAGCTTTTACAGGATCACTGGGTACTGAGATCTGAGAAGCCTTGGTATTTTCATAATACTCGCTGCTGAAAATCTCACTATCATCCTCATCGGTAAACTTTACGGTATACATCGGAATGGCCGTAAAGGTTCCGTACAGAGTGATATCCACCTTCTTTGTATCGGCGATCGCGGTTACAGGATTTCCGTTCTCGGCCGCATCAAACCAGCCGCTGAAGGTATAACCCGCTTTGCTTTCGTTTTTCAACTCACTCACACCGGTCTTATAGGTATAGGTTGCCGGATTGATGTTTGATGTATAGGCCTTTCCATCTACCATATAGGTGATGGTGTAATCCTTCGGAGCAAAACCGGCATACAGAGAAATGTCACCGGAATCCGTGCTGGTGATCTTCTCAATGCGTGACTGGGTAAAGTCTGTTGATCTGTACCAACCGGTGAAGCTGTAACCGTCATCCGCAGGTGCATCCTGAATCTTTCCGGCCTCATTTCCGGTCAAAAGCTCCTGTCCATAGGTATATTGCGCAGGATTCACCTTCGTAGCGGTAGCATCCACTTGTCCATCTGCTCCGTAATAGGTGATATTGTACTTCTTCGGTGCCCACAGTGCATAGAGATCCACATTGCCGTTTGCCGTGGTGGTCAGATTCCGCACCGCCTGTTTATCCGTAAACTCAGCATCGGTTGCTGTTGCAGTTTTTGCCCATCCCGTAAAGTTATAATTGGTTCTCTTAAATGCATTCGTTGTCAGACTCTTGGCAGCCTCATCATAAGTAAAGCTCTGGGGATTCATACTGCCCTGTCCGTCACTATCCGTATGGTTTTTGTTGAAGGTAACCTGATAGGTGTTGGGTGTCCATACAGCTGTATATGCCTTGTCCCCTGTGGTTCCCTTGGTGATGGTAACCGTAGCCTGAGCCTGTCCATCTCCCTGTTTCCAGCCGCTGAAGGTATAGCCTTCTTTTGCAGGGGTAGGAAGGGTAAAGCTTTCCGAAGTCACCGAATAACCTTTCACATAGTTCCCGCTGACGCTGCTATAGTCATTTTCCTCTACCGTTCCGCCGGCAGGATCCAGGGTAATGTTATAATCTGCAGTGTTCCACTTGGCATATAGGGTGATATCACCATGAGTGGTATCTGTAATCCCTGTAAACTGCTCATCTGAATAATCCGGTGTTTGATACCATCCAGCAAACACATAGCCCGGATTAGCGATGGGATCCTTGATCTCCCCATCGCCAGTACCCAAAGCGATCGTATCCTCATAGGCATACTCCGTAGGATTATTAGATACGCTGCCGCCGTCTCCGCATTCATATATGATGTTGAAATTACTGGGGGCGAAATGGGCATATAAGGTGATATTATAACCTTTGGATCTGGAAATACTTTCAAAAGGTTCATCATCATCTATAAAATCCGGATATATACTCCATCCTATAAAATCATAATATCCATATTGCTCATCCCATTTTGCAGGACCCAAATTGGCAACTCCCTTTCCCTCTGTATATTGGGTTGGATTCTTCGTAATATCTGCAAAGGCCACGTGGTCCACATATTTGTCTGAATCAAAGCTCAGTTCATTACCTGAAACAGAGTAATACTTTATATTATAATTTCCATTTTCAAAATAAGGAAGCAGTTCGGCATATCCGGGTGCATCAGCCAGATCCTCTGTATTATCTACAGCTTCCTCCTTCGGATCATCGGATAAAAACCATCCCAGAAAATGATGTGTAGCAGAAACTGATACCCCATTTTTTTTGATAATAGCATCATGAATGACTTTATTTTCCCCCGACATAAAAGATGTGGGATTCTCAGGATCATTCTCCACATAGCTCCCGTCATCAAACCACTGATTATTCGTGATATAATAAATCAGTATTTCCCCTGCTTTTGCAGGTTGTAAAATCATATTAAGGATTGCCCCTCCGGATGTGACAGATAATGTCGTAACCCTCCATCCGCCAAAATCTTCTCCGGCCTGCGGCCATGTCCAAACCTTGTGCTGAGCTTCGGTTTGATTATTTGGATCGTTATATGGGTCATAGAGCAGCGTTTTGCCATCTGCACTCATATATTGAATCTCCCCTTCTTCCAGGGTGAGACCATTTTCATATATAACCGTACCGGGCGCCACCACCATATCTTCCTTCAGTAAAGTCGCACCGGTAGGGTATTCGCCCTGACTCATTGACTTTACGTGGTAAGCGGCCGTCTCTGCCTTCACTGTTTCGGGCATCACAAGTCCGCTCATCGACCCGAATGCCAGTATAAATGACAACACCAGGGCCAAAAAGCGATTGCTCCGTTTCCTTCTTTCTCCTCTCATTTTTTGAAAAACCTCCTTTTCATAAGATTTTTAATTTCTGAAAGATCCGTTGTTTCGCAAAACAATATCCAAATAACCATGATCACCACGAGCTGTGCCCGATAGGTAAAAAAAGCGTGAAGGTAGGCATGGTCATGCAGCACAAGATACCTCACATAAGGGATTGCAATCAGCAATCCGTAAAGGATCATACTTCCGCCTGGCTTTTGCTTTCCATGAAATACATAAGCCACATAAGCCAATACAAGCAAGATGCCGATCCCGCAAACGATACCCGCGACCCCGTATCCAAAGGGGAACAGACATCGCAGGTTTCTTTTCAGGGTTGTCAAAAGATGCATGGGAAGCTTCAGCACCGGCGTCTGCGTCCCTATCCTCTCTGTTACATGTCCCTTTACATAAGGGAGTACGTTTTCCTTCGTAATGAGGGATGCCAGGATCCACTTCGTGGACCACATTCCCACATATCCGATGCCCCAGATCAGGCAATATAGAAGGTACGCGCCAATTCCTCCGGCCTGTTTTCCTTCCACATCCTTAACGGTCTGTTGCCTTTCCTTCTCCCTTCCAAGCCTTTGCCTGTACAAAAGCAAAAGCGGTACCGTCAAACTGATAGTCTCCGCGGACAGAAAATCCAGGTAAACTGTCAGCATACCGGTTACCAGAAACAGCACCGGGATCCATGCATCTTTGCCTTTTGCATCAAACCATATGATAAAAATCGATGCCAAAAGCATACACAGAAAGGTCCAATAATACTCCAGGGACAGTGGTACAAACCAG
Organism: Lachnospiraceae bacterium; assembly: GCA_016282595.1. GTDB lineage: Bacteria > Bacillota > Clostridia > Lachnospirales > Lachnospiraceae > RGIG7926. Next base: position 2,550 of record JAEEKV010000289.1, on the reverse strand, counting down.
ATACTGACCGCTATTATCCCCACCAGCAGAGCTCCGGTTTCTATGGGCATTTTTCTCTTTAAAAGCAGGATCATCAGCAGGATCGTCAATGCCGCAAGAAGGATACCGTGCAATATGTAGATCCCTCTGATATCCAAAACCCGATGAAGGATCTTGATGATGGCAGCGGATCCATGCCAATACCTGACGTATTCCAGGTTTGCAGCCTTATCCTGGTTTACCGTCTCATAGAGATTATCGTTTTCATTTCTATACTCAGTCGAATAATAGGAAGTCCACATCAGACTTTCCGGATCCGGCCGAAGGTTCCATGCGATATTCAGCAGGATGGAATCCGCGTATCTATCGATAGTACTTGGTAGAGTTCCTTCCATGATCTGGAAGAATACCTCTTTTTCACACATCGTATCCGCGGACCTTTTAAAGTTTTGACGAACCGACTCCCGGGGGATGGATGCTGCGCCGTACAAAAGCAGGACCGCAGCCAAAACCACCACTATATAAGCAACTATCATGGGCAGGACCCATTTGCATACCGCAGATATTTTCCCTTTGCTCATCTCGTCTCCATCAACTTTTTCATCCCCTGATTCAGCCCGCTGACGGTCAGCTTATACATGGGCAAAAGCTCTCCGATGGCGGTCTCCGCCTCTCTCCAGGGCGCCCGCCTGGGGGCCATCTTGGGATTCATCCAGATGATCTTTTTGTAATGGGATTTCAGAAGCGTCAGCCAGTCCCATCCGGAAAGCCCTCCGTTGGGACCTCTGTAATTTCCAGTGGTGGAAAAAAGCTCTTCCGGCGCCATGGCCGCATCTCCCACAATGATCACCTTATAATCGGAGCTGAGGTTTCTAAACATCCAGTCCGTATCCACCCAGTCTCCGTTCTCACATTCCGGGGTCTTATAGACCTTGGAATAGATACAGTTATGAAAATAGTAGCACTTTACGTCCTTAAAGTGATTGGACTTGCTGACAGTCTGAAACAGCTCGTTTACCAAACTGGAATACGGGATCATGGTCCCGCCGGAATCCATGAGCAAAAGAAGCTTTACCGCATTTTTCCGGGGGCGCATCATTTCAATCTGTAAAAGTCCGCCCCGGTTGCAGGTCTTGTTGATGGTCTCGTCAATATCCAGCTCCGTTTTCGGAATGTCCAGCTTGGTGGAAAACTGTCTGAGTCTTCGAAGGGCCATCTGAAACTGTCTGTTTTCCAGCACCCGGTCATCCCTAAAATCACGGAATTTTCTGGCTCCCACCACTTCAAAGGCGGATTGATATCCGCTTGCGCCGCCGACTCTGACGCCGCCGACGTAGTTGCCGGAATTGCCAAAGGGCGTAGCCCCTGCGGTACCGATCCAGAAGGATCCGCCATTGTGCTCCTCCGTCTGGTCCTTCAGACGCTGCTTGAACTTGGTCTCCACATCATTCTTATCGATCTTCATCTCGTCCGAATCATGACGATGTGCCCACTCTACCTCACGGTCGATCTTGGCAAGCTCCTCCTGCAGCTCTTTTTTATCCAGCCACCGAAGCATCTGCTGGGTAACCTCTGTATCCTTCTGGGCTCCCTTAAAGCATTCCTCAAAGGCGGTATCGAACTTATCGAAATCCGTCTCACTCTTTACCAGAATCATTCTGGCCAGATAGTAAAAATCCGTCAGCTGGGATCCGGCAAGCCCCTGATTTAAGGCATCCAGAAGCGTCATCCACTCTGTCAGGCCGATATGCAGTTCTTTTCTCCTCAGTTCATAAAAAAAATTGAGGAAAACAGTGCCGTCATTATATGCCATATATCGTTCCTTTGTTGTTTGCTATAACTAACTTTCTGCTTTTTCTTATCTGGGCGCGTGCTGAATGGTTTCCAGATCCTCGTCCTTTTTCACGACAACGCCGACAAACGGCAGTTTTTCCCGGATCTGATCCGCAGGAATGCCAGCGATCTGCAAAGCGTTGATCCAGTCGATCAGCTCTGAGGTGCTGGGTTTCTTTCTGACCTCACGAAGGGATCTGATCCAGTAAAAGACATCCATCGCGTTCTTTAACAGATTGTCCTCCACATCGGGATAGTGGCTTCTTACGATCTCTGCCATCAGCTCCTCATTTGGGAACTCGATGTAATGGAAAATACATCTTCTCAGGAATGCATCCGGCAGCTCCTTTTCCGCATTGGAGGTGATGATCACGATGGGACGGTGTTTTGCCTTAACGGTCCGTTTGGTCTCGTGGATATAAAACTCCATCTGATCCAGCTCCCACAACAGGTCATTGGGGAACTCCAGATCTGCCTTGTCGATCTCATCGATCAAAAGAATCACCTGCTCGTCGCTCTCGAAGGCCTCTCCGAGCTTGCCAAGCTTGATGTATCTTGCAATGTCATCCACGCCTTCCTCGCCAAACTGACCGTCATAGAGACGCTGGATGGTATCATACATGTAAAGTCCGTCCTGGGCCTTGGTGGTGGATTTGATATTCCAGATGATCAGCTTCTTTCCGAGGCTGTCTGCCACTGCCTGTGCCAGCATGGTCTTGCCGGTTCCGGGCTCGCCCT
>JAEEKV010000288.1 GCA_016282595.1 Lachnospiraceae bacterium | reverse complement strand
GCAGCTGTTTACCATCGTTTTCAGACTCTTTTCCACGATAGGCGTATCCTTATACTCGATCTTTGCCCGCATCCTGTCCTGGACGAGATTTGTTACAGCATAGGCAAGACAGTGTGATGGCTTTCCCTCTTTTGTCTGAAGCATCATGCAGGTAAATCCTCGGAAGACCTTGATTTTCGCTCCCAGCTTCAGTGCCAGATACATATCCGGTCCTGCCATATATACATGCCTGCCGTGACGGGGATATATCTTCATTCCGCCCTTTACCGGTACGGGAATGTTCGGACAGTAGCAATCATCCGGGAAATCAAAGTCACCGACGGCCACTGCCGGAATAAGCGGATTCATCAGATCCTGCCAAGTCAGTTCATAATTCCGAGGAAAATCCCGTACATTCTGCTCCCAGTCAATGTCAATGATGTTTGCCATAGCAGTCGGATAAGCGTTTTGCAGGTCAAAATCCGTGGTCTTTTCCGTGATCCATCCGATATAGAAGGAAGCATTAAAGCCTCCGGTATAGGCTTCTTCAAAGTATTCAGAGACCAGCTTTGCATCCGGATTGTCTCGGATCGGAACATAACGGGTAGCCTTCAGAAACTTCATACATTCGTCTTTTGATGGTATTACGCCTTCGTCTAACATCTCTAACCCCCTGTACTTTCTGTCATAATCTGCCTTTTTCTTCACTCCGAAATATTCTTTGATGCTTCCACACAGAGAAGAAGCGGATGCACTGGATAAAGTCATTGGTACAGCGTGATTACACTGAAAAAGCTCGGCGCAGAAAGAAACCACGATATCCGCATCATTCATAGCGTATTTGTAATATTCCACCGGATTACTTACCAGAAAATCCGCCATATGTTCAATCACACGCGGCGGCAGCTCCAGCTTCGGCCTGCCGATCACGCCACCCAAAGCCTTCAGTGATTTGTTTTCTGCAGGTGTAAGCCCCAGCGTGTCCCTGACGCTCAGATTGAACAGCCAATAATAGTTATAGCTATTGTCAGCCTCAGCTTTGAAACGAACATTCTCAACAGTCATCCAACCACCCTGGATCTCACCAAGCTTCCTGAGAAGGTCCACATCATACTTTGAGCGTCGAAACACTGATATATCTGCTTTTCCGGTATGACAGATCAAAGTAACCGGGATCACTCTGTCCCTCATAGCTTTGAAATCCACTACCTTGATCGGATCGTGATCTTTCCACTGCCTTTCCTTATAAACGATCTCTTTTTTCAAGACCGTAGGGAATTCGGGAAAGTAGCTCTTCTTCAAATCTGAAAGGATGTCAACAAGACAATACTTAAGTGGGATCATTCCTCCCTCATTCGTTACCTCCCGATATCTGGGATCCACAAGAAAGAAGTACCGGAGAAGCACATCTCCTACTACTATCGACATCTGAAGTGACAAAACCTCTCTGTTTCTTCCCGGTTCGTTTCTGTAATCCTGAAACTCTGTATCAAAACCGATATTGAGACTCAGGCTTTCGGATTGAATAACGCGGAATGAAGGTATGCTCTTGGCGATGCTCTCACTCTTCTGAACATTCAATGGAAGCAGGAAAAATTTGTCTTTTGAAACCGCCGGATCCATAGTGGTGTCATTTACCCCTCTTGCACTGCATAAGGGTGAAATGACACCACTGCCTTCAGCCCTTATACTGTCTGGGATTTCAGCATTTGCCATTTTACCGAAGTTTGCAACTTCGGTAACGGGATCGATAAAAACAACCTCCTTCAGCAAGGTATATTCCTCCCTGCCTTTTACATACTCACAGCCATGATTTATGAGCGTTTTAATGATTCCGGAATGGGTTTCCAAACTGTTTGCAGCAGAAAAAGCTCCCGGATCATGGATTATGGTCTGCGAGATCTGATCAATGCTTAATTTCAGCGCAGATGTTCCATTTGTCATATAAAATCTCCTTTCGGAGATTACACAAAAACAGGGCGTGTGATAATTTGTATGACAATACAAATGGAAAAAATGCTAATTTTGAAGCAGATATCAGTATATGTTTGCTTCTTTTTCCTTGTCCGAAAATGTGGGCGATGGCCCTTGATCTGTAATTGAAAGATGCTCAAACCCTTGATTTTGCTGGGTTTTACATAGAAAAAAGGACTTCAGATATTTCTGAAGTCCCACGCTGGGCTACAAGGATTCGAACCTTGAAATGACGGAGTCAGAGTCCGTTGCCTTACCATTTGGCGATAGCCCATCACAAGAAAGAATTATATCTGATTGGAAACAAAAATGCAAGCCTTTTTTTTATCAGACTGCAAACAAAGGCGGAAAAGTCTTGACAAGTACCTTTCTTGCCCTTAGTTTAGTAGTATGCGCGATATGAAAAACTACTTCAAAAGAATATTGGTAATAGCGGTTCCCATCATGCTGTCGAACCTGATCTCGCAGCTGCAGATGGTGATTGACCGCATTTTTATCGGAAGGCTGTCCATTGAATCCATGAGTGCCGTGGGCAATGCCTCCTCCCCCATGTGGACCACCATGAACCTGATCTTTTCCCTGACAACGGGAGCAACCATCCTGGTGAGCCAGGCCTATGGGGCCAAGGAGATCGACAAGGCCAAAACCATTATGGCCTCTGTCTTTAAGTACAGCAACGTCTTCGGCATCCTCCTGTTTTTATTCTGGCTGCTTTGCCCCCAGGTGGCTTTCCATCTTATGGGCGTCGATGCCAGCATCATCTCCATGAGCATCGACTACGCCAGATACTTTTCACCCATCTTCATCCTGACGGGTGTAGGTGCCTCCATCAGCTGTCTTTTGCAGGTAAGCCAGAAAACCCGGATCATGGTCTGGTACGGCGTATCCCGTTCCCTGGTAAATGTGCTGCTGGACTATGTGCTGATCTTCGGAAAATTCGGCTTTCCTGCCATGGGCGTAAAAGGTGCAGCCCTGGCAACCACCATCGCAGAGCTTCTGGGTGATCTGATCGTTCTTATGTACGTCCTTCAGACAAAGGATCTGGTCCTCAAGCCTGCCTTTTCCGATATCCTGCCCTCCAAGATCGCTCCTTATCTTCAGACCATCCGCTTCGGTGCGCCTACAGCGGCAGAGGATTTTGCCTGGAATTTCGGAAGCCTCTATCTGGTTGTCATGCTGAATAAGGTGTCTGTAGAAGCAGCCGGGATCCACTCCATCATCTTCGGTGTGGAACTTATCGCCGTAGTGCTGGTGGGCTCCATCGGAACCGCCACCCTTTCCCTTTCCGGTTACGAAACAGGAAAAAAGAACATCAAGGGTGTATGGAATGTGGTTATGAGTTCGGCAGTTTTAAGCGCACTGATCTGCGTTATAAACCTGATCCTGTTCATTGTCATTCCCAAGCCCATCCTGGGCCTGTTTACCACAGACGAAAAGGTGCTGCTGGCAGCTCCCATTTATCTGCTCATTGTCGGCCTGGATCTGTTTCCCAAAAGCGGAAACATCATTTTCGGTTCCGGGATCAGAGGCTATGGCGAGCCCAGCTGGATGCTGAAGACCCAGCTTTTCGGCACAGCCTTTATCATCTCCTTAAGTACCATCATGGTTCTGGTGTTCCACATGGGCATCGTGGAGATCTTCTGTCTGGTGGTTATGGACGAAACCCTTCGGTTTATCCTAAACGGCTGGAAACTGTGGCGGATCCGAAAAACTGCAGAAAAAAAACTGGCGGCGGAATAATCCGTCGCCATTCTTTTTATACCTCAAACAT
>JAEEKV010000287.1 GCA_016282595.1 Lachnospiraceae bacterium | reverse complement strand
TGAAAAAGAAGAGAGATCGCGGAGGATGAGAAAGATGAAACGGATCGTAAAAATCAGTATCCTGCTGGCGTTGGCAGCCATGCTGCTTGCAGCCTGCGGGAAAAACAAGGAGAACGGAGCAGGGGTGGTGTATGCACCCGGCCAGCAGCTGGATGAAGGAGGCGATGGAAGCGCAGCAGGAGCGGGTTCCTCCTACGATGATGGGGCCATTACCGTAAAGCCCTCCTCAGGAGGTGCAAACAAGGGCTCCGATTCCTTTAGCAGCGGAGCTTTCTCAGATGATGCGCTTGATGAAGATGGCAGCGATGATGAGGATGCCGAGGGCGGCAGCGGTGACGTTGCGGATGCGGGCAACTCCAAAGGAGGATTTTCAGAAGGAGGCACCGAAGCAGGGGGTGCAGATGGAGCGGATGCGGAGACGGCAGCGGAAGGATCTGACGTCAAAGGATCTGACAGCAAAGGATCCGGTGACACAGGAGCAGATGGTGGAAATTACGGCACAGTAACCGGTGGTCCGGCTTCAGATACCCCGGTAAGCTCAGAAGGCGGGACGGAAGGCGGCGCAGAAGGGGGCGCCCAGGGAGGCGCATCGGCAGAAGCCTTGGATGAGAACGGCACCTATACCACTCTGGCAGATGTAAGCCTTTATCTTTACACCTACGAAAAACTCCCGATGAACTTCATCACCAAAAAGCAGGCCAGATCCCTGGGGTGGTCCGGTGGCGGTCTGGATAAGTACGCCAACGGCTTTTGTATCGGCGGAGATGTGTTCGGTAATTACGAAGGCCTTTTGCCTGAGAAAAAGGGCAGAGTGTATCACGAATGCGACATCGATACCCTGCATCAGAAAAGCCGCGGAGCCAAGCGTATCGTCTATTCTGATGACGGCCTGATCTACTATACAGACGATCACTATGATTCTTTTACCCTGATTTATGAAGGCTGGGCTTCGGATCAGACGGAAGAAGAGGAAACCGAAGAGGACGCCAAGAAGTCTTAATGAAAGCATTATAGACAAACACACAAATGAGCTGGCAGATACCGTAAAAGAGATGCAGAAGAAGGGGAAACCCGAAGCCGGCAATGTGATGCAATGAAACTGCATAAAAAACTGTTGAAAATGGCCAAAATGTGTTATAATGAACTGTAACGTTGTCTTGAAATAGTGAGGGAAAAGAGGATTTATGAACAAGAGACAAAAAAAGAAAAGAGCGAAACAAAACGAGATCAAGAAAGCCATCGATCTGATCGTCATGGAAAAGGGCGAAAAGAAGGTGGAGAAAAAGGCTGAGAAGAAGGCTGAGAAGAAGCCTGAGAAGGCAGCAAAGGCAGCAAAAGCAGACGCAGTTGTCATTGATTGTGCAGCCTTCGCCACCAAGGCCCAGATCCATGAGGCATTTCACAATGAGCCCTTGTTCCCGGATTATACCGGAAACAATCTGGACGCTATGTTTGATATGCTGACTGAGATCGCCAAGCCTTTAACCATTACGGTGAAGAACCTTTCTACCTGGGAAGCGGCACCGGAGAGCTTTCGCGGAAACGTACGGAAGCTGTTAGAGCGTGCTGACAGGGAGAATCCGAATCTGACGATATCCATCGATTGAGGTAAAGACTTTTTTCACTGGTAAGTTGAGGGAAACGGGGAAAAGGGGAAAAGATGCAAGGATTTTCCGAATTCTCTAACAAAATCAAATCATTTATCACAAAAGATACCACCGTATCCAATGAATCCGTTAAGGTTATCATCGTGATCCGGATTCTTTTGCTGTCCGTATTTTTGTATTTTATTTTGAATCTGGCACTGTGCTGGAATGTACTGGATAGCAACGGCAGGGGGCTTTGCGTCCTGTTCGTGGGCGGAATTGCGGTGCTGTTTTGGATGTCCTACAGCCTGCGGGCCAAGACCCAGGCATGGGTGTTTTCCATTGGTATGCTGTTTTTTATCTGGTCCAATCTGAAATGGTTCGGTTGGTGGATCGGTGTGCAGCATTACCTGATTGTGATCTTGATCCTGACTTTTTTTGTGGGGTATGATCAATACCACATCAAAATGATCTTTGCAGCTCTCATTACCTACATGCGAATCGGGCTGTATTATCTGTTTAATGATGCTACGCCCCTCTATGAGATCCCGAGTCACATGAAGGATCTGCTGCAGATTTTGAACACCATTGCCATTTTCTGGTGTCTGTCGGTGATCAGTTATGTATTCAGCAAGAGCTCCCGCGAAATGGAGAGTAAGCTTGTTAAGTACAACGAGCAGCTGGAAAAAGAGGCCCTTACGGATAACCTGACGATGCTGGCAAACCGCCGCAAGGCAAAGCTGTACTCTGCAGATGTTCTGGCAAGCGGTCAGCATAACAATTTCAGCTTCTGTATGTGTGATATCGATTTCTTTAAACGTGTCAACGATACCTGGGGACATGAATGCGGGGATCTGGTACTCAAGAGAATTGCCGAGATCTTTAAACAGGAGATGAAGGCGCCTACCCTTCCCTGCCGCTGGGGCGGAGAGGAATTTCTGCTGCTCTTCCCGGGCTGCAACGGAGACGAAGCCTATGAGCAACTGGTTAAGATCCGGGATGAGATCAAAGCCATGGTAGTAGAGTACGAGGGTAATGAGATCAGGATCACCATGACCTTCGGACTGACGGAGCACGGCTTTAATTCAGATATCGAGGCAACCATCCAGGAAGCGGATGAAAAACTGTATTACGGAAAGAATCACGGCAGGGATCAGATCGTTTTCTGATCCCGGTCGTTTTTTGTTGGAAATTGCAATATAAAACAAAAAAGGAAAGGACAGGTTAAGCACATGGCAAATGACAGTATGGCGGTTGCAAAAGCCGCATTTGAATTCTGGCTGGAGGATGGCTATTTTGACGATGCCACCAAGCAGGAGCTTTTGGCTATCCGCAATGATGAAAAAGAGGTGGAGGATCGTTTTTGGCGGGATCTGGAATTCGGTACTGGAGGCCTTCGGGGTGTTATCGGAGCCGGAACCAATCGTATGAACGTTTATACCGTAAGAAAAGCCACCCAGGGACTTGCCAACTACATACTGCAAAACAAAACCCAGGATCAGGGGGTAGTGATCTCCTATGATTCCAGACGGTTCTCTCCTGAGTTTTCCCTGGAGGCGGCCCTTTGCCTGGCAGCCAACGGCATCAAGGCCTATCTCTTTGACGCCCTGCGGCCTACCCCGGAACTCTCCTACGCAGTCAGACATTTGGGGGCTACTGCCGGGATTATGGTAACGGCTTCCCACAATCCGCCGGAGTACAACGGCTATAAAGTATATTGGGCAGACGGTGCTCAGATCACGGCGCCCAGAGATGCGGAGATCATCGGCTGTGTGCGTAACGTGCAGAGCTTTTCCGATGTAAAGACCATGCCCGAGGCTGATGCCAGAGCAGCTGGCCTTTTGGTAACCATCGGAGAAGAGATCGACGATCTGTATATGGCAAAGCTCAAGGAGCAGATCGTACATCCCGAGATCATCAAAGAGGCAGCGCCCGATCTGAAGATTGTTTATACGCCCCTTCACGGAACGGGACATGTGCCTGTAAGACGGATTTTAAAGGAGCTTGGATTTACCAATGTCTATGAGGTAAAAGAGCAGGCGGATCCCGATCCCGACTTTACCACCCTGACCTATCCCAATCCTGAGGATCCCAAGGCCTTTACCCTGGCTTTGGAGCTGGCAAAAGAGGTGGGAGCAGACGTGATTTTGGCTACCGATCCGGATGCGGACAGACTTGGTATCTATGCCCTGGATCAAACGAGCGGCGAGTATGTACCCTTTACCGGAAATATGTCCGGCATGCTCATTGCGGAATACCTGTTAAGAGAAAAGACAAAGACCAATACCATGCCGGAAAACCCGGCTCTTGTAAAGACCATCGTAACCACCAATATGTCCGATGTGCTCTGCGCAGATTATAAGATCCACCAGATTGAGGTGCTGACAGGCTTTAAATACATCGGAGAGCAGATCTATCGCTTTGAGCAGGATCACTCCTATAACTATGTTTTCGGTCTGGAAGAAAGCTACGGCTGTCTTGCGGGAACCCATGCAAGGGATAAGGACGCCATTGTTGCGGTGATGTGCCTTTGCGAGGTAACAGCCTTCTGTAAGGTAAATGGTATCACTCTCTGGGATCAGATGGTAAAACTATATGAAAAATACGGGTTCTTTAAAGAGGGGCTTCATACCGTAACCATGAAGGGGGTAACAGGAGCGGAGAAGATCAGCGCCATCATGACCCATTTAAGAGAGAACCCGCCGAAGGAGTTGTCAGGCCTGAAGGTATTGCAGGTACGTGATTATCAGACCGGGAAAATCCTGGTAACGGAAAGCGGACAGGAGCTTCCCACAGGACTCCCCAAATCCAATGTTCTGTATTTTGACCTGGAAAACGATTCCTGGTGCTGCGCCCGTCCCTCGGGAACAGAGCCCAAGATCAAGTTCTATATGGGTGTCAAGGGGGATAGCCTTAAGGACAGCGAAGAGAAGCTTTCGGCCCTGACGAAGGATATGCTTGCGGCCCTGCCGGAGCTGTAAAAGATGCCTATAGATAGGATGTGAAAACATGATCCCGACATACCAAGCGGTGTGTCGGGATTTTCTGTGGCGCAGGACCGGGAAAGATGTTATAATGCGAAGCGATCCCGTAAAATGCGGGATCAGATGGGAGTTTTTACATGTCCATTTGCTTTGCCCCCATGGAGGGGATCACGGGACGGCTGTTTCGAAGCGCCTACGAAGAGGTCTTCCCCCATACAGTAGATAAATACTTCGCCCCTTTTATTGCCAGCGGCGTCACAAAGGGCGTTGCGGGAAAGGATTTAAAGGAGCTTTCCAAGGAGAATAACAAGGGCTTTTTTCTGGTGCCTCAGCTTTTGACCAACGATAACCGGGATTTTGCCAATACCGCTAAAACCCTGCAGGGGTTGGGATATGATGAGATCAATCTGAACCTGGGATGTCCTTCCAAAACCGTGGTATCCAAAAGACGGGGCTCCGGTATGCTGACAGATACGGAAAAGTTGGATGCTTTTTTGGAGGAGGCCTTTTCCTTCTGCGACCAAAACGGAATCAAGCTCTCCTTAAAGACCAGACTGGGGATGAAGGAGGAAGAGGAGTTTGTCCGCCTCTTGTCCATCTATGACCGCTACCCGGCGCATGAGCTGATCATTCACCTTAGGCTTTGTACGGATTATTATAAGCTGCCCCTCAGGCCCAAGTGGTTTGACTACGCTGTTCAGAACAGTAAGCTAAAGCTTGTGTATAACGGAGATATCAAAAGCCGCCGGGAGATGGAGGAGATTCAAAAGGCCTATCCTGATGCGGATGTAATGATCGGCAGGGGCTTTTTGATGCGGCCCTGGATGCTGGAGGAGTCGGTATCCGGCACATCCGGCGAGGTCCTTGGAAGGGAAATCCCTGAGGCCTTTCGGAAATTCTGGCAGTTTCATGATCTCTTGTATCAGGTCTATAAAAAGGAAATGCCGGGGGAGAGGGCGGTGCTGTTCAAGCTGAAGGAGCTTTGGTTTTACATGGCGGAAAGCTTTGATACCACCTCCCAGGAGCGGGGCAGGCAGAACAAAAAGGCCATGAAGGCCATCAAAAAAAGCCAGCACCTTACGGATTATGAGGGTGCCATCAGTATCTTGAGACATATGGGCTGATCCTTTCAAAAACCATTTGAAATCACAGCCTGTTTGTGAGATGATAATGCAGGAACAGTTGTATGAAGAACGGAGGAAAAGAAATGCAGAAAAATGACATTGCAGCGCTGCTTCAGCAAAACAGTTATCCCGGCCGCGGTATCGTGATCGGAAAAAGTGCAGACGGTAGATACGCCGTATCCGCCTATTTTATTATGGGTAGAAGTGAAAACAGCAGAAACCGTGTTTTCGTAAAGGATGGAGAGGGCATCAGAACCCAGGCCTTTGATCCCTCCAAGCTCACCGATCCCAGCCTCATCATTTATGCGCCGGTGCGTGTCCTTGGCAATAAGACCATCGTAACCAACGGCGATCAGACCGATACCATCTATGAGTTGATGGATCAGCAGCAGACCTTTGAACAGGCACTGCGTACCAGAGAGTTTGAGCCGGATGCGCCCAACTACACACCTCGTATTTCCGGTATCATGCATGTAGAAAACGGCGGTTTTAACTATGCCATGTCCATTCTGAAAAGTGATATCGCAGATCACAGCGTATGTAACCGTTTCACCTTTGCTTATGAGAAACCCAAGGCAGGCGAGGGCAGATTCATCCACACCTACATGGGAGACGGCAATCCCCTTCCCAGCTTCGAAGGCGAGCCTGAGTGGATCGGCATTGAAGGAGATATTGATACCTTTACAAATAAGCTGTGGAGCAGCCTGAATGAGGAGAACAAGGTTTCCCTCTTTGTCAGATATATTGAGATCGAGACGGGCAACTATGAGACCCGTATCGTAAATAAACATCAGTAAGGTGAAAGGAGAACCTGAAATGAATGAATTGGAACTGAAATACGGGTGCAATCCGAACCAGAAACCCTCCCGTATTTTCATGGAGGATGGAAGTGAGCTGCCTATCAAGGTATTAAACGGCAAGCCGGGTTACATCAATTTCCTGGACGCTTTCAACGGCTGGCAGCTGGTAAAGGAGCTGAAAAAAGCCACCGGACTTCCGGCAGCAACCTCCTTTAAGCATGTTTCCCCTGCGGGAGCTGCGGTAGGACTTCCCTTAAGTGATATTGAGGCAAAGATCTACTGGGTAGAGGATCTCGGAGAACTGACTCCGCTGGCAAGTGCCTATGCAAGAGCCAGAGGCGCAGACAGAATGTCTTCCTTCGGCGATTTTATCTCTCTTTCCGATACCTGTGATGCCTGCACGGCCCGCATCATCAAAAGAGAGGTATCCGACGGTGTTATCGCACCGGGCTATACCGACGAGGCACTGGAGATCTTAAAGGCAAAGAAGAACGGCAATTACAACGTGATCCAGATCGATGAGTCCTATGTACCTGCCGAGATCGAAAGAAAGCAGGTTTACGGCATTACCTTTGAACAGGGCAGAAACGAGCTGGTGATCAACGACGAGCTCATGAGCAATGTGGTAACCGATGCCAAGGAGATTCCGGAGAGTGCCAAGATCGATCTTGCCATTGCCCTTATCACCTTGAAATACACCCAGTCCAATTCCGTTTGCTATGTAAAGGGCGGACAGGCCATCGGTATCGGTGCAGGACAGCAGTCCAGAATCCATTGTACCCGCCTGGCAGGCTCCAAGGCAGATAACTGGTTCCTGCGTCAGTGTCCGAAGGTATTAAACCTTCCCTTCAGAGAGGACATCAGAAGAGCAGACAGAGACAATACCATCGACCTTTACATCGGTGAGGATTATATGGATGTTCTGGCTGACGGCGCTTGGGAGAAACTCTTTACCGAGAAGCCGGAGGTATTTACCAGAGAAGAAAAGAGAGCATGGCTGGATCAGATGACGGATGTATCCCTCGGATCCGATGCCTTCTTCCCCTTCGGAGACAACATCGAAAGAGCCCACAAGAGCGGCGTAAAATACATCGCCCAGCCCGGAGGCTCCGTGAGAGATGACAATGTCATCGAGACCTGCAACAAGTACGGCATGGCAATGTGCTTCACAGGAATTAGACTGTTTCACCACTAAAAAACGGGGGATGCGAAAGCATCCCCCATTTTTTAATGTTCTGTCAAATCAATTTAGTAATCTAATGCCTTCTCTTCTCCATTCATAACTCTCAGTCCGCCCTGAGCCAGTGCCAGAAGCTCATCCTCGCCGGGATAAACGGTGAAGGGAGCCATCCACTCGCAGGCATCCTTCAGGCCCTGTACCACATAGGTATCATAAGCGATACCGCCGGTTACCAGGATCTGATCTACCTTGCCGCAAAGTACGCAGCACATGGAACCGATGTCCTTTGCTACCTGACGGATGAAGGCATCTCTGATCTCAATCGCCTTGGCATCGCCCTCATCGGCCATCTTATCCACATCGCGCATATCGTTGGTGTTCAGATACGCATTGAATCCGCCGTTTCCGACTGCTTTCTTATATACTTCCTTCTCGGAATACTGTCCGGAGAAGCACATTTTGATCAGGGCACCGGTGGGAACTGCACCTGCTCTTTCGGGAGAGAAAGCACCGTCGCCGTCCAGAGCGTTGAATACATCGATGACACGGCCGTTCTTATGAGCGCCTACGGAAACGCCGCCACCCATGTGAACCACTACAAGGTTCAGGGAATCATAGGAAACACCCTTTTCCTTAGCGTAGCGCTTTGCAACTGCTTTCTGGCTCAGTGCATGGAAGACAGAGGTACGGGGAAGCTCAGGGCTACCGGAGTAGCGGGAGATGGGCTCCAGCTCATCAACTACCACGGGATCTACGATAAAGGAAG
>JAEEKV010000286.1 GCA_016282595.1 Lachnospiraceae bacterium | reverse complement strand
GTGCTTCTTTTCCCATGACCGCAGCTGCCGGAGAAGTACCCGGTAAGAATGCCATGAGAAAGATGATGAAGAATGTAAAGGTGGATGTTGCGGGAGAATCGGTTTCCGTAGATGTTTCCATCGCCATTGATTACGGATACCAGATCCCTCAGACCTGCCAGAGTGTGCAGAGCAAGGTGAAATCCGCCATTGAGACAATGACGGGACTGATGGTTTCCGATGTAAATGTACGAGTTGCAAAGGTGAACGTTCCATGAGCAGATCGAAGCTGAGAGAAAAGGTTTTCCGTCTTTTGTTTCGGGTAGAGTTCTATCCGAAGGAGGAGTTTGCGGATCAGGAGGCACTCTTTTTCCGGGATGAAGAGCAGGAACAGATGACGGAAGAAGAGAGTCAGTTTGTGTCGCAGACCGTAGAGGATATCAGGGAAAAACTCACCGATGTGGATGCAGCCATTTCAGAGCATATGAAGGGCTGGAATCTGGACAGGATCGGAAAGGTGGAGCTTACCATCCTGCGGCTTGCGGTTTATGAGATCCGGTTTGCAGATGAGATTCCTGTATCTGTGTCCATCAACGAGGCGGTGGAACTGGCAAAGAGATACGGACAGGACGAAGCATCTGCCTTTGTAAACGGTGTTTTGGCGAAGTTCGCCGATTAACGGGAGTATCGAACTATGGACAGGAAGGTCTATTCGGTATCCAGGATCATAGAGTATCTGCGCGCAATGGTACGGGAGGATCTGTTTTGCAGACATACCATTGTGCGGGGTGAGATCAGTGATGTCAGATATCACAGTGCTTCCGGTCATACCTATTTTATTTTGCGGGAAGGTGATAACCAGCTTTCCTGCATTTTGTATGCTGGGGACAGAAGAGGTCAGAGCATACTGCCCGAAGACGGCAAGGAAATGGAGTGCGAAGGGGAGATTACCTTTTATCATAAGCCGGCCAGGTTTACCTTTCGCGTGAAAAAACTCAGTCTGAGTGGAGAGGGCCGGATCTACGAGGAATACCTGAAAACCCGTCAGGAAATGGAAGAGGCGGGGATGTTTTCGGAGCAGTACAAAAGGAAAATTCCCAGGCTTGTGAGAAGACTGGGGGTGCTTTCTTCCGCCTCCGGAGACGTCAGACGGGATATCGAGTCTGTAGCAAAACGAAGAAATCCCTTTATCGAGATCATATTGTGCCCGGTATATGTCCAGGGAGAAAAGGCCATTCCCAGCCTTTTGACAGGGATGGAAAGGATTCTTTCTCAGGAGCCGGATGCCATCATCATTGCAAGAGGCGGTGGTTCCGATTGCGATATGGAGGTGTTTAACTCAAGGGCCCTGGGAGAAGCGGTGTTTAATTCTCCGGTGCCTGTGGTTTCAGCCATTGGACATACGCCCTATGTGCCCATCCTGAATATGGTGGCGGATGTGGCAGCCGGAACGCCCTCCGAAGCAGCAGAAAAGGTGACCTGTGACATCTTTGAATTGTTATCTGACCTGGAGGATGAAAAGCAGGCATTGACCCTTGCCTTCAGACAACTGCTGGCGACCAAAAGAGGACAGATATCAACCCTTGGACTTGCACTGGAGAAACGATCTCCCAGGGCAACAGTGGCGGACAGAAGACGCTTGCTGGCAGAGGCGAGAAATGCACTTATGCAATCTATGACGGAGCAGCTTGCATCTACCAGATATACCCTAGAGCCCCTACCGGATCGGATGCACAGACAGCTGACGGACAGGATACAGGCAGGGCGCCTGGATCTGGAGCGGTCATCCCGGATCATGGATCAGATGATGACAGGGAGACTGCAGAGCGCCAGAGAGACAGTATCCCGGCGAGAGGTGTATCTGCATAAGGATTTCGAAGGGCTGCTGAAAAACAAGAAACACTCCCTTGGTATTTTATGTGCCAAGCTGGACGGTGTATCACCCCTGAAGCGGATCTCCGCAGGTTATGCCTTTGTGGAGACTGAAACCGGAAAGGGTGCAGGCAGTGTGACGGATCTTAATCCGGGAGATACGGTAAAGCTCTATCTTCGAGACGGCCGGGTAACAGCCGGAGTCAAAGAGGTAGAAAAAGATGAGAAGATGTTTGGTAAGGAGGATGCGTAATGGCAGAGAATACAACCCCTGAGACTGCAGAAGTCAACGAAGGCGGATTTGAAGAGCAGTACGAAGAGCTGGAACAGATCGTAGCAAATATGCAGGATCCGGATGCTTCTTTGCAGGAATCCTTTGAGAATTATAAGAAGGGGATGAAGCTGGTAAAAAGCTTAACCGGAATGATCGATCAGATTGAAAAAGAAGTAATGGTGCTGTCCGAACAAGAGGAAGTGTAATGAAGAAAGAGGAATTTACCGGATTGCTTGAAGAGCGGGCCAAGGAGGCGGAGAGGATCGTACTTTCCTATCTGCCCAAGGGGGAAGGACCTCAGGCAAAGGTTTATGAATCCATGGCCTACTCTCTGGAGAGCGGAGGAAAAAGACTGCGCCCCCTTTTGATGCTGGAAAGCTATCGGCTCTTTTCACAAGGGCAAAAGGAAGAATGGGTGCATCCTTTTATGGCAGCCATGGAGATGATCCATACCTATTCCCTGATCCATGATGATCTGCCGGAAATGGACAATGATGAACTTCGCCGTGGACGGCCTACCAACCACATTGTGTTCGGAGAAGCCATGGCGCTTCTGGCGGGAGACGGACTTTTGAATCTGGCCTTTGAAACTGTAGCCGACGCCCTGCAGCAGCACGCAGAGGATCCGGTGTATCTGAGCCGGGGCATAAAAGCCTTTGGAATCCTTTCCAAAAAGGCAGGATGTGACGGCATGCTGGGAGGCCAGGTGGCGGATATGCTGGCAGAGGCCAAAGGAGAGCCCTGCGGGGAAAAGGAGCTTTTGTTTATTCACGCTCATAAAACCTCTGCACTTTTACAGGCACCGCTGATGATCGGTGCTGTCATGGGTGGCGCATCAGAGGAGCAGGTGCTTTGCATGGAGCGGATCGGCTACAACCTGGGACTTGCCTTCCAGATTCAGGATGACATTCTGGATGTGACAGGTAGCCAGGAAAAGCTTGGAAAGCCCATCGGCTCCGATGAGAAGAATGCAAAAAGTACTTATGTATCAATACATGGATTGGAGAAAGCAGGGAAAAAGGTAAAGGAACTTTCGGATCTTGCGGAACGTGAGCTGTTACAGCTTCCGGGAGATACGCAGTTTATGAAAGAGATCTTTTCCTACCTGACAGAAAGAGACTACTGATGATTTTGGATCGAATCAAAAAAGAAAATGATATTAAGAAGATCCCTCAGGGAGAGTGGGACCTTTTAGCAGCGGAGATCCGGGAATTTCTGATCGAGAAGATCAGTAAAAACGGCGGACATCTGGGTGCCAATCTGGGGGCGGTAGAGCTTACCATGGCGCTGCATCTGGTTCTGAATCTGCCGGAGGATAAGATCGTTTGGGATGTGGGACATCAGAGCTACACCCATAAGCTGTTGACGGGACGGCGCGAGGGCTTTGAGACCCTGCGTCAGTATGGCGGTATGAGCGGATTTCCCAAGCGCAAGGAAAGCGAGTGTGACTGCTTTGATACCGGACACAGTACTACCTCCATCTCTGCAGGCCTGGGACTTGCCAAGGCCAGAGATCTTCTGGGGAAAAAGCAGACGGTGGTGGCTGTGATCGGTGACGGGTCACTCACCGGCGGTATGGCCTATGAAGCCCTGAACAACGCCGCGCAGCTGGAAACAAACTACATCATTATACTCAACGATAACAACATGTCCATTTCGGAGAATGTGGGAGGCGTATCCCAGTATCTGAACTCCATTCGAACGGACTCCAAGTATCTGGATCTGAAGGACAGCATTTACTATCGCCTCATTGACAATGAGAACTACGGACAGCCTCTGGCGAGGATGATCCAGAGGACCAAGAACGGTCTGAAGCAGTTGGTGATCCCGGGAATGCTCTTTGAGAACATGGGGATTACCTATCTGGGACCTGTGGATGGACACGATATTTCAGCCATCTGCAAGGTGCTGCAGGAGGCCAAAAGAGTCAAGGGAGCTGTTGTGGTCCATCTCATGACCCATAAGGGAAAGGGATATCCTTTGGCAGAGCGTCATCCCGCCAGATTCCACGGGGCGGTGCCTTTTGACGTGGAAACAGGTCTTCCCTTAAAGCCCCAGACCAAGGCAAATTGGACGGATGTATTCGGCACCGTTATCAATAAGCTGGGAGAAACGGATGAAAAGGTGGTTGCCATTACAGC
>JAEEKV010000285.1 GCA_016282595.1 Lachnospiraceae bacterium | reverse complement strand
GGTACCCATGACATAGTAGGTGTTGATGAGCAGCATGAACTTAAGATAATCCAGCGCCGTGTCCGTAAAGGAAGCATGGGACAGGGCAAAGGGCCGGATCGCAAAGACGATGAGACCGCCGATGGCTCCTGTGAGCACTGCAAGACGCAGGCAAATGTGCCCGGCGCGGACGCCGTTTTCGGTGTTTCCGGTGCCCAGGATCTGGCCCACGATGATGCCGGAGGCTGATCCTACGCCGTAGCAAAGGACGGTGCCAAGTCGCATAACCACATTGACGATGGAATAAGCGGCAACCGCATCACTTCCCAAGTGGCCGATGATCATGGAATATACGGAAAAGGCAAGTCCCCAGGCCAGATCGTTGCCGATGGCAGGCAGAGCCATTTTGATAAAGTCCTTTTCCAGTAGTTTGTGGCGTTCGAAAATAGTACGAAGAGTAAACTTCACCCCGGGGTTGGTGGAGGATACCAGAATGCAGCCCAGCATATGCAACAGGCGGCTTAAGGTGGTTGCAATGGCAACGCCTACAACCCCCAGCTTCGGCGCACCGAAGAGGCCGAAGATAAAGACTGCATTCAGACATACGTTGCTGATGAGAGCAAAGGCTTCCAAAGCCGTGCTGATGGCTACCTTTCCGATACAGCGAAGAATGGAGGTATAGACAGCACTGGCAGCCCAGAACAAAAGCCCGGGAGCGATCCATACCAGGTAGCGAGCGCCGATTTGGATCAGAGTCTCATCATTCGTATAGATGTACATGAGTTTATCAGGGATCAGGATGCACATGGCGGCGCCGATGATAGCAACGGCAAAGCCGAAACGCAGACCGATCCCTTCGATCTTTTCAATGGTAGCAAGATCCCCTTTTCCGTAGTACTGGGCTGCCAGCATGGCGATCCCCGTGCCGATCCCGAACAGAAACATAAAAAGAATGCCCACCATACTGTTTGCCAGGGAAACCGCACTGACGGCATCCTGACCTACGGTATTGAGCATCAGCACATCTGCGCTGTTTACGGAAGCGTCCAATATATTCTGCAGAATGATGGGAAGTGCCACCACACTGACCTGTTTATAAATCTCTTTGTCTGACATGGTTTGTGTCACGATATATCCTCCTGAAAGGCTTTTTTTACAGCATTCTCTTATCTTACTGGAAGTATCCTGAAAAATCAACACGAAAAACCACAGGAAATCCGAGAATCAAAGCCCATTTAGAGTGAAAATGTGCTATACTGTAGCGGATAGGGACACCTAACAATTTATACCATAGAAAAATACAGGAGGAAGGATCGATGAGCACAGCGATTACATGGGAAAAACTGCCGACTACCTTAGAGGAGATGAAGGCCATGCCGGAGGCGGCCTTAAAGGATCCTGCCCAGACTGCGGCCTTGACGGTGGCTGCACTATGCGTATATCCGAAGGATAAGGAAGAGTGCTATAAGATGCTGGACTACTTGCGAGGTCCCAGACCCCTTTCTCCCATGGAGAAGCAGTTCATCCGGGATCGGTTTATGGACAGCGACTATGTGCCCAGATCCTATTTTAAGGGTGCAGTACCTGCCAATGACTATAAGCCGGATGAGCCTTACACATTAGAGTTTACGGAATCCACGGCACAGATGGCCGACGAAGGCTATAAGATCCTGTTGATCCAAAGCGGCGGTGCGGATTCCAAGCGGCAGATCACCCTTCGCAACAAACCCTCCACAGGAGAGTGGTTCTTGTGGGAGCAGATGCTTCTGGTAGGCATCCGTGTGCCCCAAAGTCAGGATGCCTGGGCTTAAGGATATGAAACAAAGAGAAAGGGATTTCATAAATGCAGAAAAATGAAACTGAAAATAAGCAGAAAAAGAGTGGCCTTCGCAGGTTTTTAACAGGACTTGGAATCTTCATTTTGACAGTGGCAGTTCTTATAGTCTGGTATATCATGCATATGCACTATGAGATCGAGCCCCATGAGTTCTATGATGTTGCGACTCTGCAGGCGGAAAACAGGCCTTATGAAGATGCTTCGAAAGTCTTCATGACGGATGAGATCAGCCCCGAGGCACTGGATCGGATGTACAATGCTTTAAGCGCCTCCCCTTCGGGAAAAGTGGCTATCAAGCTTTCCACAGGAGAAGCGGGGAATCCCAACTATCTGGATCCGAATCTCATCAAAGATCTGGTGCAGAGCCTTAACGGAACCATTGTAGAGTGCAACACCGCTTACTCCGGCTCCAAGAGAGCTGAGACTGAGATGCATATGCAGGTGGCAAAGGACCACGGCTTTACCGACATCGCGGATGTGGATATCATGGACCGGGATGGTTATATGAAGATCCCCGTAGATGGAGGTATAAACCTGCAGGAAAACTGGGTTGGGGAAAACCTGGCGGATTATGATTATGTTGTGGTGCTGACTCACTTTAAGGGACATCCCATGGGAGGCTTTGGCGGTGCGCTGAAAAACATCTCCATCGGCATTGCTTCCTCGGAAGGAAAAACCAGGATCCACACAGGGGGCGTCTTCTCAAAACCTCCCATCGACATCGGCGCCATGCTGACCAATCAGGACCGTTTTACGGAATCCATGGCAGAGGCGGCCAAGTCCGTTTATGACTATGAAAACAAAGGAAAGAACATCATCTTTATCAGCGTGATGAACAATATGTCCATTGACTGTGACTGCGTATCCACGCCTACTCCTGTGGATATGGAGGATATCGGAATCCTGGCATCCACGGATCCCGTAGCACTGGATCAGGCCTGTATCGATCTGGTTTTCCGGGCCAAGGACGGGGTCTCTTTGCAGCAGAGGATCCTGGAGAAAAACGGGCTTCATATCCTGACACATGCCCAGAAGATCGGCTTTGGAAACCGGGCCTATGAGCTGGTAAAGGTGGATTGAGAGAAGATGGAGATCCTGCAAAGAGAGTGCATTTACATATGGTATTATTTCACCCTGCAGTTTCGGCAGATCTTTCTGTACTGGATCATCGGAATGGTGATCGGATCAGTGATCTCGGTGTTCTTCAAGGACAGGATCCATAATCTGATGCGGGAGATGAAGGGAGACGGGAGTTCCTTTGCCGGAATCCTCTTTGCTTCCATGCTCGGTGTGATCTCGCCCCTTTGTATGTACGGGACCATACCCATTGCGGCTTCTTTTTCCCGGGGAGGGATCCGGGACGAGTGGCTGGCTTCGTTTATGATGAGTTCCATTCTGCTGAATCCGCAGCTGATCGTATACAGTGTGGCGCTGGGAACGAAGGTGTTGTTGGTACGGATCCTGGCTTGCTTTGTCTGCGGGATCACGGCAGGGGTTGTGATCCGCATCTTTTTCAGAGAAAAAACCTTCTTTCGGTTTGATAGCTTCGATGAGCCGAAAAACAGGGATACGGATCCGAACCTCGCGATCAGGCTTCTGAAAAATCTCGGCAGGAATTTTAAGGCAACGGGGCTGTACTTTCTGATCGGCGTTTTGCTCTCGGCCCTGTTTCAAAGATACGTACCGGCGGAAACGGTAACAAAGCTCTTTGGCGGCAATGAAGCCTGGGGCGTTTTGATGGCATCTACGGTCGGGGTACCGCTTTATGTCTGCGGGGGAGGTACCATCCCGATCCTGAGGACCTGGCTGGCAAGCGGAATGAGTCTTGGAAGCGCTGCAGCCTTTATGATCACCGGCCCTGCTACCAAGATCACTAACCTGGGGGCACTGAAGGTGGTATTGGGAATGAAGCATTTTCTGCTTTATTGGATATATATCATCCTGTTTTCATGCCTGTGCGGATTGCTCATAAACCTTTGTCTGTGAGAATCGGATCTAAGAGAAAACGGAGGGGAAAAACAGTTAGAGGGGATACAGAGGTGAATTTGTTGTGGAAGAGAAAAAGATAGTCAGAAAACTGTCGGGAGTGGGGATCCTGGGCAATATTCTGCTGGCTGCGTTCAAGCTTCTGGCGGGACTGTTGGGAAGATCCGGAGCCATGGTGTCGGATGCGGTCCATTCCCTGTCGGATGTGTTTGCTACGCTGGTGGCCTATTACGGCGTGCTGTTATCCCGTAAGAAAGAGGATGAGGAACATCCTTACGGACATGAGAGACTGGAGTGTGTGGCCTCCCTGGCCCTGGGGCTGATCCTGGCGGGAACGGGACTTGGCATCGGTTATAACGGGATCCGAAAGCTGCTTTTTGAAAGAGAAGCGCTGCAGATTCCCACCGCACTTCCGCTGATCGCCGCCCTGGTGTCGGTGGTCGTCAAGGAAGCCATGTTCTGGTACACCATGTACTATGCAAAAAAGATGGATTCTGCCGCCTTTAAGGCGGATGCCTGGCATCATCGAAGTGATGCCTTTTCTTCGGTGGGGTCCTTCATCGGTATCCTGATGGCAAAGCTGGGATTTCCCTTTATGGATCCCGTTGCAGCGTTGATCATCTGCTTGCTGATCCTGAAGGTAGCTTTTGACATTACAAAAGGGGCCATCGTGGGAATGCTGGATACCTCCTGCGACCGTGCCGTTGAGAATCGGATCAGAGCTTTTATCGAGGAGCAGCCGGGAGTAGAGGGGATCGATCTGCTTCTGACCAGGCAGTTCGGGAATAAGATCTACGTGGATCTGGAGATCGCGGTCAAGCGTGACATTTCCCTGATCGATGCGCATAGTATCGCGGAAGAAGTTCATGCGGGAGTGGAGAAAAGCTTCCCCAATGTGAAGCATGTGATGATCCATGTGAATCCGGCAGAAGAAAAATAGAGTTTGAGGAGGAGTTTATGAAAGTATTGTATTTGCTACTGTTGTTTGTTCCGGTCAGTATCGGAGCACATTTTGGCGGGGCGAGCCAGACACTTGTTTTTCTTTTTTCGTCCCTTTCCATCATTGCCCTGGCGGGCATCATGGGAAAGGCCACGGAGAGTGCGGCCCATTATCTGGGCGGCAGGGTCGGCGGCTTTCTGAATGCCACCTTTGGAAATGCAACGGAGCTGTTGATCAACATCTTTGCCATCAAGGCAGGACTCTATGATGTGGTTAAGGCCAGTATCGCCGGAGCGGTGATCGGAAATATCCTGCTGGTGCTGGGGCTTTCCATGCTCTGCGGCGGCCTGAAGTTTAAGGTGCAGAAATTCGATATCAAATCGGTGGAGATGAATTCAAGCATGCTGCTTTTTGCGGTCATCGGTCTTTGTGTGCCAGCCATCTTTGTGCATACGCTGCCGGAGACTTCGGTCAAGACTGCGGAGCTGTCCCTGGTGGTGGCTGTTCTGATGTTTGCACTTTATCTGTTCCAGATGGTCTTTTCCTTTGTGACCCATAAGGATTATTTCGAGCATACCACAGAGGAAGAGGAAAAGCCGGACTGGTCTTTGAAAAAATCACTGATCATCCTGCTGGCCGTAACGGTATTTATCGGAATTGAGTCCGAACTGTTCACCGGCTCCGTGGAAGCCATGACCACTGCCGTGGGATTGTCGGCGGGCTTTGTGGGTATCGTTCTGATCCCCATCATCGGTAACGCTGCAGAGCACAGTACAGCGGTTTTGATGGCCATGAAGAACAAGCTGAATGTCTCGGTGGAGGTCAGCGTGGGATCCAGTCTGCAGATCATCCTGTTTGTGGCACCGGTGCTTTTGTTCATCAGCTATATCTGGAAGCCCATGAGTCTGATGTTTACGCCTTTTGAACTGGCAGCTATGGTCTTTTCCGTGATCATCGCAAACCGGGTGGTGGAGGACGGACAGTCCAACTGGCTGGAGGGAGCTCAGCTTGTGGCTATCTATGTGATACTGGCGGCCGCATTTTTGATCGTTTAAGGAAAGAGGATAAGAGAGAACAATGAGACTGATAAGAGTGATCATCTTTGGATTGATCGCCGCCTGCAATTTTGCAAAATTCATCCTAATCGGATCCTACTATAATATGGGTGTGGGAATGATTTGCATTGCTGTTGCAGTTGTGGAGGTGATCATCGGGAAATGGAAAAAGGAGATCAAACATAAGGTCCTTTATTTTCTGGGCACGGTCTTTGCCGCACTGATCATGGTCTGGATCTCCACGTGGGAGTTCGGATTCGCTAATTTCGGTGTGTACAGCCTGAAGATCCGGTATGCCGACAGGATCGGATATACCACAAGCCATTTTCCCCAGGAGGTTCCTGAGAATGCCAGGCTTTTAAACTGCACCATGATGCCTACTATCATGCAGGGATCGGGGAATGTGCAGGCCACCTTTGGGGCGGAAGGAGAGGTGCTTGAGGCGCTGGAACAGCAGGCCAAAGAGGCATGTATCATGTCCTTTTCGGCGGCTGATTATGTGAATGGCAATCTGCCCGAAGAGGATCAAAAATTGGCCCAGAAGATCTTTGAGGAAAAGACGGATTTCGGCGATATGCAGGCAGAGATCTGGGTCTGCGATCCTACGGGAATGATCCGGGAATGCGCCTCGACTCATGATATGACGATCTATATTCTGGATTCGAATTTTTACTGGAATCATATTCACACGGATTCCGTTTTGGTGGATCATACAGGACACGAGATTCAATATGTGGGAGAGTAAATATGGTCAGTATCGATATTTGTCAGGGACTTTGGGGAAAGGTCTCCATCATCAACAAGGAAACAAAAGAGCAGCTTTGGGAAGGAAAAAGCGGGGAGACGGCAGAGTTTCCTTCTGCGCCCACCATGCCCATTGCTATCATCTGGGGGATCATCCAGACGCCGAATGTCATTGAGACCGTCGCAGACGGCAGTGACTACGAGCTGGTCTTTCGGATGAAACCGTTCAGATCGGAGTACTATCTGGTTGAAAAGAAGATGGCGGGAGAAGATGACAGTACTGTAGTGGTGGAATGATGAAAGGAGGATATGCGGCTATGAAAGAGGTATTGATCGTTGTAGATATGCAAAAGGATTTCATTGACGGAAGTCTGGGAACGAAGGAAGCCCAGGCCATCGTTGCCAATGTGAAGGAGAAGATCCAGTCTTATCTGGATGCGGGAACACGG
>JAEEKV010000284.1 GCA_016282595.1 Lachnospiraceae bacterium | reverse complement strand
ATTATGGGGAACTGAAAAACAACAGACGAGATGAATCGGTGATCTTTTCCATGCAGACCTTTGTGGTGAAGCTGGCCTCCGGTATCGCGGCCCTCATCGCATCCCTTTGCCTTTCCATCACAAGCTTAAAGAGTGATGAAGCAGTGGATACGGCTCAGAAGGTGGATTTTTCCGCAGGGGTTTCAGCCTCCTCCAAACTGGGGCTTCGCATGACTATGACCATCATTCCCATCATCGGGTTGTTTATAGCGATCCTTTACTTTAAAAAGAAATTCATCCTGACGGAGGAAAAGATGGAGGAGATCACTACAAAACTTGGGGAGAGAAAATAAAGACCGGCGGCGCCGGGAAATAACGCAAAATGGATAAGAAAAAAAGGAAATCGAAACAGAAAAAGCTTATATCGGTGGATGATGCCGCAAACAAAGTTGTTCTCATTACAGAGTTCATCAGCGCCGTGGTTATTTTAACTGGTTTTCTTGTAATGGCCATCTGGCCGCTTTACGTGGTAAACCGCTCGGCAAGGGTAACGGCTGTTGTAAAGGAAAGAACTGAGCCGAGGCGCCATTCCTCTTATAACGCTGATAAAAGCAGGACAGATGTAAGCTACACCTCCGATCTTACAGTGCTTTATCAGGATCCCGACACGGAGGAAAGGACCACGGGAACCCTGATGGCTACTTATAGTACAAAAAGCGGGATTCCTGAGGTGGGTCAGGAGATTTCCATTTTGATCCAGGATGGTAAGGTTGGCCCGCATCTTTCCATCGCATGGTCCAAATGGGTATATTACTGGGCCTCCTTTATGGGAGCCGCCGGTTTTGTGGCAGTTCTTGTGATCATGATAAAAAATAAGTTTTATAACTGAGTAAAAACGAAGTAACGGGTGAAAGAAAAGGGTGTGCCAATGATCAGCAGATACGGAAACGTTTTTGTATTATCGACGAAACATACCACCTATGCCTTTGCGGCTCTTGAGTCGGGGCATCTGGAGCATTTGTACTATGGCAGGAGGATACAGGCACTTTTGCCGGATATGGTGCAGATGGCCGAAACTTATGAGGGGCCGGATAAGGAAGGGATTCCTTCAGGGGCTGAGAGCCTGTTTGAAAAACATGCTTTCGTGCCCGGAACCACGAACCAGTACAGTCCTGATTTTCAGAAGGCTTCCCTTGAAGATATGAACCTGGAGTTCTCTTCCCTGGGAAAGGGAGATATTCGGGAGCCCTTTGTGGAGATCCTGCATGGGGACGGATCCTTTACCTGCGACTTTTTGTTTCAAAAGGCAGAAATTTTAAACGGGAAAAAAGAGATGAAAACCCTGCCGGGTTCCTACGGCACCGAGCCCCATAGCGAAGAGGGCTTCGATGAGCCAGTGGGCGGAATCCCGGAAAGGCTTTCCGTTACCCTGTCGGATGAAAACTATGGTTTGATTCTGGAACTGGATTATTACGTCTATGAGTGGTGTGATGTCATCACCCGGTGTGCAAGGATCATCAATGTGAGTCAGGAGACGGTAAGGATCAAGAGGCTTATGAGCGGTCAGCTGGATTTTGACCGGGCAGGCTATGTTCTTTCTACCTTTACAGGGGCCTGGGGACGGGAGATGAATCGAAGCGATATTCCCCTGCAGGCCGGTAAGTATGTGAATTCTTCCTTGACGGGTTGTTCCTCCAACCGGGCCAATCCCTTTGTAATGCTCCATCCCTTCGGGGCCACGGAGGATACCGGGGATGTCTGGGGTATGAACCTTGTCTATAGCGGAAACCATGCCGAGGTGGCGGAGGTGACTGCTCACGGAAAAACCAGAATCGTCTGGGGGATGAATCCGGAGTGCTTTTTGTGGGAACTGCCTTCCGGAGAGCTCTTTGAAGCCCCGGAGGCTGTGATGAGCTTTTCCCATCAGGGCTTTAACGGTATGAGCCGCCATTTCCATGACTTTGTTTTAGAGCATATCGTAAGAGGAAAGTGGAAGAAAAAAGAGCGTCCCATCCTTTTGAACAGCTGGGAGGTAGCGTATTTTGACATCAACGAGGCCAAGCTCCTTCGTCTGGCAAAGGCTGCCAAGCAGGTGGGAATCGAGCTGTTTGTTATGGATGACGGCTGGTTTGGAGAGAGAAATGACGATACCACCTCTTTGGGGGATTGGACGGAGAATAAGAAAAAACTCCCCGGTGGCGTAAAGGGAATGTGTGAGAAGGTCAATGCCCTGGGACTGGACTTTGGTATCTGGGTAGAGCCTGAGATGGTGAATGTCAAAAGCAAGCTGTATGAAGCTCATCCTGAGTGGGTGCTGCAGATCCCGGATAAGCCCCATTCCGAAGGCCGAAATCAAAGAATATTGGATCTGGGCCGGGAGGATGTGCAAAAATACGTAGTCAGATCCATGGCGAAATTGTTTGCCTCGGCTAACATTTCCTATGTGAAATGGGATATGAACCGGACCATGACGGATGTCTTTTCCCAGGCGCTTCCCGCAGAGAGACAGGGAGAGGTTTATCACCGGTATATGATAGGGCTTTATCGGTGCCTGCGGGCGCTGATGAAAAAGTTCCCGGATATTCTGTTTGAGGGCTGTGCCAGCGGCGGAAACCGGTTTGACCTTGGCATGCTTTGCTACTTCCCTCAGATATGGGGAAGCGATAATACGGATGCGATTTGCAGGGCAACCATTCAGACCGGATACAGCTACGGTTATCCTCTGCAGTGTGTATCCGCCCACGTATCCGGTGCGCCGAATCATCAGACCCTCAGGACTACGCCCCTTTCTTCCAGATTTGCGGTGGCGATGTTCGGATCCTTCGGCTATGAACTCAATCTCTGTGATCTGGGCAGCGAGGAAAAAGAGGCAGTCAAAAAACAGGTGGAGCTTTATAAGGAATACAGAGAGATGTTCACTCACGGACACTTTTACCGGGGCAGAAGCTTTGGTGGCGGCTCCTTTGCAAGAGAGGATGCCGGATCCGGTATGCAGTACGGAAACAGCTTTGACAGCGGGAATGTGACGGAGTGGACCTTTGTATCTGCTGACGGAAAACAGGCCGTGGGGATGCTGATGCAAAAGTTAATGACGCCTAACTGTCAGTATCAGTATTTTACGCCGAAAGGACTTTTGCCGGATGCGCTGTATCACTTCGGCGGACAGACCATTAAGCACAACATTAAGGAGTTTGGAGATCTGGTGAACACCGTATCGCCGGTACATATCAAACAGGGCTCCATGTTGCATGATCTCATTGCCAGGTTCTATAAGATGGACGGCGAGAGCGAGGATTACTTTGCTTATGGAGACAGCCTCATGTATGCAGGAGTGAAGCTTTCCCCGGCCTTCGGCGGTACAGGGTATGATGAGCAGGTAAGATTGTTCGGGGATTTTGCATCCAGGATCTACTTTATGGAGGCAGTGGAGGTATAGCGGGGACTGATTTGCCGAGAGATGATATACCCCGCATCCGCCGAATCTGAATCCCTCGCCTTAGCTCAGACAATCCGGCGCTCGCAAGCGGGCGTCCGCAACTCGACAGCGAAGGATCAGATCTCGTCGGCTGCTCATTTAAGCGCACAGGAAGCCTCGGAATTGTTGTATTCCCACGTGTTTCGTGGT
>JAEEKV010000283.1 GCA_016282595.1 Lachnospiraceae bacterium | reverse complement strand
TGTGGCAGCCATGGGAATGATGGTGATCATGATGCCGTTTTTCTTTTTGGCGATGTATGAAAAAAACGGACAGCACCTGGAGGTCATGTTGAGGCATCTGATCGAAGCAACCTTCATAAGGCCCAGAGTAAGACCCTACAAAACAGACAATCACTACGCGGCGTTGGAAAGGTATGCAAAGGCTGACAGAGAGATCAGTCAGATCATCATGCATAACCTTGCTACAAAGCCGCAGAGAAATAAGAAGAGGAAGGAGGAACCTGATTTTGATCGGTATTTTCAGGAAAAAAGAGAAACGAGATTTAAAGCTGCCCGCTAATCTGTCCCGGTCTGAGAAAAAAGAGATCAGACGGATCATCGAGCAGGCAGGAAGAGATGACGGGATCCCGAGAACGGCGCAGCAGTCCATTCCCTTTGACAGGATGTTTAAGGACGGGATCTGCCGGATTGGCAGTGATTATTATACCAAAACGATCCAGTTTCAGGATATCAATTATCAGCTTGCCCTGCAGGAGGATAAGACGGAGATCTTTGAGGAATGGTGCGCATTCCTGAACTTTTTTGACAGCTCAGTGCATTTTGAACTGTCATTTATGAACATGGCAACGGATGTTGAGGATTTCAGGACAGGGATCGCGATCCCGCATAAAAATGACGGCTTTAACAGTGTCAGGGATGAATACAGCTCCATGCTGTTTCATCAGATGGAGGCAGGAAACAACGGCCTGACCAAGACCAAGTTTCTGACCTTCGGGATCCAGGCCCAGTCCATGAAGGCGGCAAAGCCCAGGATCATCCATATCGAAACGGACATCCTGAACAATTTCAAACGCCTCGGCGTGCAGGCAAGAGTCCTGGACGGAAAAGAGCGCCTTGCACTCATGCATCAGCAGCTGCATATGGGAGACAAGGAACGGTTTTCCTTTGACTGGAAATATCTGACAGACTCCGGTCTGTCGGTCAAGGATTTCATTGCACCAAGCAGCTTCAGCTTTCCCAACGGAAAGAAGTTTACCATGGGAAGCCTTTACGGAGCCATGAGCTTTTTATCCATCGATGCCTCGGATATCAGTGACAGGATGCTGGCGGATTTTCTGAACATGGAATCCAGTCAGATCGTTACCATGCATATCCAATCGGTGGATCAGAATGAGGCGATCAAAACGGTGAAGCATACCATCACGGAGCTGGACAGATCCAAGATCGAGGAACAGAAAAAAGCGGTAAGAGCGGGATATGATATGGATATCATTCCTTCGGACCTGGCAACCTTCGGAAAGGATGCCAAGGCGCTTTTAAAGGAGCTGCAGAGCCAGAATGAGAGGATGTTTCTTCTGACCTTTCTGGTGCTCAATACAGGCCGCACGGAGCAGGAACTGGAGAATAACGTATTCCAGGCAAAGTCCATCGCTCAGAAGCATAACTGCAACCTGATCAGGCTTGATTTTCAGCAGGAGCAGGGGCTGATGAGCTCTCTTCCCCTTGCCAATAACCTGGTTCAGATCCAGCGCGGTATGACGACCTCCAGCACGGCGATCTTTGTGCCCTTTACGACACAGGAGCTTTTCCAGTCGGGAAAAGAGAGTCTGTACTATGGGCTGAACGCACTGTCCAACAACCTGATTATGGTAGACAGAAAGCTGCTGAAAAACCCGAACGGTCTGATCCTCGGAACCCCCGGTTCCGGCAAGTCCTTTGCAGCCAAGAGGGAGATCGCAAATGCATTCCTGGTAACGGATGATGATGTGATCATTTCGGATCCGGAGGCAGAGTATGCACCCCTGGTAAAGCGTCTGAAGGGACAGGTCATCAAGATCAGTCCGACCTCCACGCAGTACATCAATCCCATGGATATCAACATGAACTATTCGGATGATGATAACCCCATCGCCCTGAAGGCAGATTTCATCTTGTCCTTATGCGAGCTGATCGTAGGAGGAAAGGAAGGACTCAGGCCAGTGGAAAAGACGGTCATCGACCGCTGTATCCATCAGATCTATCACAGGTATTTTGAGGATCCTGATCCGAAAAAGATGCCGCTTTTAGAGGATCTGTACAAGGAGCTGTTAAAGCAGGATGAGCCGGAAGCAAAGCATGTGGCAACAGCCCTTGAAATCTATGTAAGCGGGTCATTGAACGTCTTTAATCACAGGACCAACGTGGATATCACAAACCGCCTGGTCTGTTATGACATCAAGGACCTGGGCAAGCAGCTGAAGAAGATCGGCATGCTGGTAGTACAGGATCAGGTGTGGGGCAGGGTGACAGAGAACCGGAGCCAGGGAAAAAGCACCCGCTACTACATGGATGAGATGCACCTGCTCCTTCGGGAAGATCAGACAGCGGCCTATACGGTTGAGATCTGGAAGCGCTTTCGAAAGTGGGGCGGTATTCCCACCGGCATCACGCAGAACGTAAAGGATCTTCTGGCATCGAAGGAAGTGGAGAACATCTTTGAAAACTCTGACTTATAGTCGGCTTGCTTTGCCAATCGCCCAATCAACGTTTGGCAGTAACTTGTAAAGGTTCTTTTCCCTTTCCTTTTCAAGCTGAAGATTTAATATTCGAATCGGAGGTGGAGACCTGTATGCAGGAGATTGAATTTTATTGCAGGAAATGCAAAAAGTCTATGAAAATGACTTACAGCCTGTGCGGAGAAGACAGCGCACCGGCAATGCGCGGCATCATGATCAGATGCCATACAAGAAAATGTACCAGAGTAGTGACCCTCAGAAATTTTACGGAGGGGCAGATTAAGACGAGAACGGATGCTCTCGGAAAGTGCTACTTATAAGAACGATAATAAACATGGAGACATGTATTAACCAGGACAATTAAATAGGGCTTCATGATATGGGGGCATAGACCTACCGCGGACGCATGAAAAGATGATCAGTTAAGGGCTGAATCTTTTTATGCGTCTTTTGTTTTGCTTCCTTTTCCGGTCATCGCCCGGAAAGAGGAGAAAATGAATAAAGCTATTAAAGAAGAGACATTAGGACAGAGGATCAGAGCACAGAGGACCAGGATGGGAATGACGCAGGAGGAACTGGCTGAGGAAATGTGTACTACCAAGAGCATGATCTCTTACTATGAGAATGATCACGGGGATATGAAGCAGAGCATGATCGCTGAGTTTGCTGAGGTTTTGGGGAGTACCGTTGAGTATCTGGTATGTGGCGTAGTAAAGGAAAGTGCGCCGGATGTATCTTCTGCGGAGATGCTGCGTCTGTTTTCTGCGATGGATGAACAGACGAAGGAGATCATGCTGATCCAGATGAGAGCTTTGGTGGAGGCGAATAGGTAACTCTGAACCCTATCTTTCTGGCAGAAAAGGATCATATAGAATTTTACCGTCTAAAGGAAGATAAACAAAAATATTGTTTTAATCCGATTGATGTGCTATTATTGTGTAGGGAGGTGATGGAAGTGAAACTACTTCGGGTTAAAGCAAATCATTTCAAAAACTGTGAAGATGGTTTTACAATCGACCTTGTAGCAAGGTCTAAAAAAACCGCTGAAGATAAAGAGTATGAGCTTCAGGAAGTAGCTCCGGAACTGTATGTTTTTAGCACGATGGCTTTTATCGGAAAGAATGCATCCGGGAAAACGACGGCGATGGATCTGTTGGAAGCAAGCTACTCGATATTAGGGGAGTTTAGGCTGGAAGATAAGCATTATTCCTATGATGGGGTTGAACTGGAGATCGTTTTCTATCATGAAGGCTTTATCTATAAGTATGAAGTTACACTTGGAGCGGATACTTCACTTGGCAATAAAGCAGTGTTCAAGGATGAGCATATCTACAGAAAAAAATACTATAAGACATATGTGAATGACATATATGATGAGGAAGCATTCGAGGAATTGACTGAATTAGGGGATCTTCCGGAGGATACGTCTAATGTATTTTTTGTATTGAAGAAAAAGCAGACAAGGGCAATCTATTTCGATAGCCTGGGTAATGGGGCGGATACCTATCAGATGTTGTTTAAGGCTTTGGCGAATTATGGAATAGACACAGATATGCTCAGAAGCATCTTCCGTATCTTTGATGAGAATATTGAAGATCTGCAGAGACTGGATGCACATAATTATAAGCTGATATTCAATGGAGAAGAGAAGACACTTTCCGACACGCAGCTTATTTATCTCCTTTCAAGTGGAACGACTAAGGGACTTCTTCTTTATACGTTGATGGTAGCTTCACTTAAAGAAGGCTTTGATCTTTTGGTGGATGAGGTCGAAAACCATTTCCATAAAACATTGGTAGAAAACATGATCAGTCTTTATAAGGACAAGACAGTCAACAGGCACAATGCTTCACTGATATTTACTACGCACTATTGCGAGGTGTTAGATCAGATGGGCAGACAGGATAACTTATGGATCTGCAAATCCGGAAAACATGTAACCCTCTCCAACATGTATGAGGACTATGAGATCAGGCCGGAGCTCTTGAAGAGCAAGCAGTATTATAATAATGCTTTTCAGACTGCGGT
>JAEEKV010000282.1 GCA_016282595.1 Lachnospiraceae bacterium | reverse complement strand
CGGCCTTGAATGCGAGGTTTTCAGCGTAGAGGAGTTCTTCATCATGGAGTATCCGGAAGAGATCGTAAAGAGCGTTTTGACGGACTGCTATGAGATCGCCGGAGAAAAAGACGGGAAAGTTGTTTTGTCGCTGGAATTCGGAAAGTCGGATGAAAAGGCGCGCCGGGAATATAGCGAATACCTTTCCGAACGATATTCATCTGAAGTCGAAGCCGAGCTGGTAGATGCCTTTTTGAATGTATGCGGGAAGGTATCCGTATTTTTTGGCAAGGATAAAGACAGGAAAGAAATCGCAAAGAAGATCATGGATGAATTTGCAGGTGCGGGGATTTTGATCGGGGAGCAGTATGGCCTGAAAGAGCAGGCGCTTTTATCCCAGCTGTCCCTTGGAATGATAGAGGATAGCGATTATGAGATCGTAACCCGGGATGTGATGGAGAGGATCTTCGGGGAGGAGTTTGGTCATGATCAAAACAAAGTATGAACTAACAAAAGCGGAAGATGCCCCTTTATGGACAGAGCCTGAAAGCTCTGCCCGGATCTTTCCGCTGCAGGCGATTGATACGGGCGGCATTTTTGCACTGCCGGGCGGCAGGTACTCTAAGACTTACAGGCTCAGTGATGTGAATTTTGCAGGAGTAACGGAGGAAGAACAAAAGGATTTGATTGTCCGTTTTTCCAAGGTACTTAAGTCCATTCCCTGCAGGTTTTCCTACTGCATTGCCAATGAGTACATGGATGAAAAACAGTTCCTTAAGTCAGTTCTTTATAAAAAGCGGGGCGACGGAGATGATTTTCTGAGGGAAGACTTAAACGCCGTCATAAAGGAAAAACTTTCCGAGGCAAGGCAGGGGCTGTTTCAGTCCATCTATATCACCCTGACCATAAAGTCAGAGGATATGAAAAGCGCAAAGTCGGAGTTCTCCTCAATAGAAGGCGGGATCCGTTCCGCTTTCATCGGTCTTTCCGGCGGCGTGATGCAAGGATCGGCTATGCAGGCGTTATCCATTGATGAGCGCATGAACCTGATACGAAAGTTTACCCACGCGGGGCTTAGCGCAGGAGCTCCTTTTTCCTACAAAAGAGCACTTACGATGCGAAGGGATTTTACGGGCCTTATCGCACCGGCCTATATCGTCTTTGATAATGAATGCTTTGAGATGAACGGAAAAGTGGGAAAGGTCTGGTATATAGGAGACTATCCCAAAACACTGGAGTCGGATATTTTAACTTCCCTTTCCAGGATCAGCGCCACCAGCTTTGTTACGGTGGCAAATGAGCTTTTAGATCTTTCGATTTTAAAGCAGGAGATTTCAAGGAAGTATATGTCAGTCGGCATGAAGATCGAAGGGGAAAAGCAGAGAAACAGAAACAACAATGATTTTTTATCGGATGCCTCGGCAAAGCTTTTAAACGAAAAGGAGAAGCTTGATAAGTTCATGAAGGAGATCGACCTTCGGGATGACAGATACTTTAATACCACGATCCTTGTGCTTGTCTTAGCGGATGATAAAGAGCAGCTTTCCGGGATAGAGGAAAAGCTTAAAAACATCGCATCACTTAAATCCTTTACGCTGAAAAGCTGCTTTGCAAAGCAGAGGGAAGGCATGAATACAGCACTTCCCTTTGGCGCACAGGAGTTTAAGAGAGTGGTGAATCTCTCTTCAAGCTGCCTTGCCATGTTTATTCCATTCAGGGCGCAGGAGAAGTTTGATAAGGGCGGCATCTACTACGGGATCAACCAGCTTTCGCAAAACGGCATCTTTGCGGATAAAAAGCTTTTAAAGAACCACAATGGTGTGATCATCGGACAGAGCGGTTCCGGAAAAAGCGTATTTACCAAGGTGGAGATCCTGGCGATCTTTTTAAACTTCCCTTCGGATCAGATCCTTATTGTGGATCCGCAGTCAGAGTACGGGAAGCTTATTAAAAAGCTGGGAGGCACGGTGATCTGTTTTGATTCATCCAAGGAGTTTTATATCAATCCTATGGATGTAAGTTTTGCGGATGCGGACTTTACATCCCTTAGGGAGATCATTTCGGAAAAGTCTGATTTTATAATCACGCTGGTTTCATCCCTTTTGAAAAGAGACTTAGAGCCCGAGGAACAGGGGATTATCGATAAGGTGATCGACAGAATCTATTCGGAAAACTACAGCATGAGAAAAAGACTCTGCGGAGAAAAGACGGAGGATAGCGGCTTTGATGTACCGGGCTTTATGAAAACGGATAAGACGCAGATCACATTTTCCGAAGAGATGTCTAATGAAGAGCAGGTAAGAAGTTTATCCCCAACCCTTTTAGATGTATATCAGGGGCTACTTGATCAGGGAAGCGAGTGTGCAGCCCACCTTGCGGCAGCACTGGAGATCTTTGTAAACGGATCCCTTAATCTTTTTAACCACAGAACAAACGTGGATCTTTCCAGCCGCCTGATCGCTTTTGATCTTGCCGGCATTAAGGAAAACCTTCGGACTACAGGCATGCTGATCATGATGGAAACCCTCAGGGAAAAGATACGGGCAAATTCCAAATCCGGAAGATGGACCCATGTGTACATCGATGAGTTTCATGAAGTTCTGGCAGTAGATCAGGTAGCGGCTTTTGTTTTAAAGCTCTGGAAGGAGATCAGAAAGCTTAGCGGTATCATGAACGGTATCACCCAGAACATGTCGGATATTTTAAATGACGAAAACGGCGGCAGACTTTCGGCTATCCTTTCCAATACGGAGTTTTTCGCACTTTTGTCACAGTCATCCGTGGATAAGGAAAAGCTCATGGCATTTCTTCCTGAAGTATCTTCTGCCATGTTTAACTTCGTGGATAATGCAGCGAGCGGAACCGGGCTATTGAAGATGGGAACGGTAACGATCCCTTTTGATATGCAGATGAGCAAAGACTCAGAGATCTACAAAATCGTGAATACGGACGGAGGCGGATATGGTGTTTAAGGATGATGAACTGGATTTTTATAACGAGACGGCATTTCAGTATCAGACGTTGCGGTTTCTAAGTTCCCATACGAATAAATTCTTTAGCAGCGATAAGGAAGATGAGATGCAAAACGACTCAGGATCCGGCACTATGGAAAGCCGCAGGCAGATCATGCAAAAGGTCTTTCTGAAAAAGTATGGGAAGGATTTATCAAGGTCAGGAAGGCGTGGAAAAGTAAGGAAAAGAATATCTGCAAATGACCGGGGTATGGTTAGAGACGAAGAGTTTTGGAAAAAGGAGGCAGGATATTATGAACAGCGCAGCAGGAAGCAGAGCGAGGAACTTTCAAAAAACAGGTCTTGGGAAAAGGCCGGCGCATATGAAAGATCCGAAAGGAGAGGAGTACAGAAAGAAAGCCAGAGAAGAGCTGAAGAAGAAAATAGAAAAAGAACTGCAGGAGAAAAGAAAGGAATTGATGAAACAGAACGGCGCCAGGATACCGGAAGAGGCGCAGCCGGAAAGCCCGGAGAAAACCCCGATGTCAGAAAAGCGGCGCAAAAGACGACGGTAGCAAATCTGATCAAGCAGGGAAAGCTTAAGCCGGAAGGAAAGAGTGATGCCGGGTTTTGGTCAGGCTCTGGGGATTCATATGCAAAGCAAAAGATCCCGCCAAAGGAGAAGGGGCTTCTTGCTACCACAGTAGGAGTGTTTGGATCAAACGTTATGATCGTGGTCATTTTGATGATCGCATCCATGGCCCTTCTTCCGGTAACGCTGGGGATGTTTGTCTCCATCCACATGGTATCAGAGTCGGTAGAGAGCATGCTCTCGGGATTTCCCGGAAGGGGGCAGATATTAGCCCGTGGAAGTCTTTCTGAGGAAGAGATCGATGCGATCGTGGCAGAATGCGGGGCAGCCGGGACCCAGGAGCAGGTGATAAGGTTTGCTCTTACCAAGGTGGGCCTTCCTTATTCCCAAGCGCTTCGGACCAGCGGATCGGCATATGATTGCAGTTCCCTTGCCTTTTATGCGTGGCAGGCAGCGGGAGTGGATTTAAGCTACGGCACCGGCTATCCGCCCACAGCGGCGGCAATGGCCAGCATGCTGCAAACAAACGGAACGGTAGTAAGCTCCACAACCGCATCATCAGAAAGTCTGCAGCCCGGAGATCTGATCTTTTACGGCGGGCATAACAACGGCAGATACCTTGGGATCTATCACGTAGCGGTTTACCTGGGAAACGGAAAGGTTGTGGAAGCCATGAATGAACAATACGGAGTCGTTTACGGGACGCTTCGGACAAAGAACGTAATACTAGTACTCAGACCATAAAGAAAGAGAGGATAAGACTATGGGAGACGAAATAGCACAGGTAGTGGAAATGGAATACAAAGGTGTGTATTACCTTTTGAAAGGAAGCAGCTTTCTGATTTCGAAGATGGCTGCGGGCATTAAGTT
>JAEEKV010000281.1 GCA_016282595.1 Lachnospiraceae bacterium | reverse complement strand
GATCTTCTGGGCATAATAACCCTTTTCCTTCAGTCCCTTGACAATGATCTTCACATAGGCAGAGGTCTTTTGTACATGGGCCCCGGTATCGGAATCCCTGCTCTCCACCAGATCCGCCATGGTGATGATCAGACCATCCTGGAGCTTTTCCGTGGAATCAGACAATTTCCTGATGCTGCGCATCTGCTCCGCCTGGTTTCTGGTCATGCTGCTGGCAGAGAGGTACAGGTTTTCCAGCTCATCCCCGGTATGAATCCCCAGGCTGCGAAATGCCCTGACATCCGCATCCATGCTCTCCTGGTCATCGGATGTTTTGGACAGCTTATCCATCCCCTTGGCGATGACATTCAGCGGCAGGATGATCTGATAATCCGTCAGCCAGATGGTAAATGTGCAAAGCAGGATGAAAAAGCCCAGAAAGACGGATACCATCTCCGTCAGAAAGCTCAGACCGTCCGCGTTCAGCTTCTGCATATCCACATCCGCGATGGCATAGCATACACAGCCGCCGAATTCGTCATACACCGGTACCGCCACTGTCAGAAGATAGCCGTTTTCATCATCGGTCACAACGGGATCGATCTCTTCTCCCTTCAAAAATCTTTGCTTTTGCGGCGCAAATCCCTTATCATACGGGATCACGCTCGCCGCCTCGATTCCCTCGCCCTCGTTTTTATCAATATCAAACACCACCTGGAGGCCATCCCTGAGCGGCTTATACACGCATATATACGCAACATCCGGAGAGGCTGCCAAAATCCGCTCAAGTCGCTCCTTCGTCAGCCGGTAAGCCGCCGATCTTCCTCTGTTCATCAGATAGGCCCGGATATGACCGGGATTGATCTCACTTGCCGCCAGATTCACCGTTCCGATGGCGATCTGCTTTCTCTCGTTAAGGGTCATCTTCCGAAAGACCCGTGCGCTCAAAAGTGCACAGACGACAGCCACTGTGGTCATGGAAAAAATAAGCACCACCAGTGTTTTGATCCGAAGGGATACCCGCCGCACATTGGTTTTTCCCCGCTTTTTCGACTCCTCCGTATCGAGGGCCTTTTGCATCCACATGGAAAAGCCGAACATATCATAGGCACCGGCAGGGATCAGGTGCAGGATCAAAACGGCCAGAAGCACTGTGATCACCTTGTCCGGCAGATCCGTGATCAGGGCGGAAAAAAAATGCGCCATGCCGGGAGTCAGGTGCCAGGCTTCATACAGTACTCCGCTCAGAGACTCACTGTCAAAGGTAAGGCCTTCCATGAACCAGGGGATCAGCGCCCCTATCCCGCCGCCGATCAGGGTAAAGACAAGCACCATGCCGATCAATCCGCGCAGCTTTTTATGCCACCCCTTTCTGACAAAAAAGGTGGCAACAACAGCGATCAGTACATTTAAAACACCGTAGTACAGAGCGGCAGGATCCTGGATACTCTTGATGATGTTGGTGACAAAGCCCACCAAAACACCCGGGAAATATCCGCCTGCTGCGGCAACCACCACCGTACCTACCGTATCCAGATACAGCGGCAGTCCCAAAAACCCCACCAGAAAGCTCAGAAGCATATTGAGCCCCACTCCGGCAGCGCTCAGAATAAAGGCTGTCAGATTTTTATTTTTCTCAAAAAATCCCGACATTTTTTGGTTGCTCATGGACTCCTCCGAAGGAACGTGCCTGATCACGTTCAATAATGCACGATCATACATGATCATCATACCACAAAGCCGTCTCACTTAGGGGATTTTTTTCTCTATACAGCCCTGCTAAATCCGTATATAATTATTATGCAACCATCTTGCATGATTTTGTCTATTACAAGTGACAGAGTATCCATACTCTTGCAACGACTACTTGTACATATTGATCATGAAAGGGACTCTAGATATGCACGAACTGGAAGAATACAGACAGCCATATGTCGCCGAAAAGCGCCCGCTCCCTTCACCGGACGCGCTAACGGAGGATCTGACCATATTTGACTATGACGATATGGATGCGGCCAGTAAAAATATGCCCGATGATCCTTCCCGGGCTCCCATCGCAAACCCCAATACCGCCTCTTATAATCATGCTCGTCAAAGTGCGACCTCCTATTTCCTGACGGAATCTGATTTTTCACGGATCGGAGCCTCCAAAGAGGAGATCGAGCAGTTTAAAACTCTTAAGAATGAGAACGAGAAGGCTGAGCTGTTTGCTAATATCGCTCTTGCCCACCCCCAAAACTGGGAATTCAGAAGTTCCGGCCGCATTCCCAACTGGGCTCTTTATGACGGAAATCCAATCATCATCGACCAGGCTTTTCGCACTTACGGGGAGAATTTTACCACCTACGATAAGGCGCGCCTTCTCACCACACGTGCCACTTCGCTCAAGGCCGAAAAGCAGGCAGAGCCCGAGCCTTCCGTTACCCTGAAAGAGGAAAACGGCAAGGTGGAGCTGACCGGTTTCAATCCTCCTCCCTATCAGACCAGCGCAAACGGCTGCTGGTCCTGTTCCATGCAGATGCTTCTGCAATCCCAGGGATACAACTTTTCCCAGGAAGAGATCCGTTCTCACCGCCCTACCCACGATAATCGAAGCAGAAAGCAGCTTATGAAGATGGAGCAGCGCGTTGATAAGGCAACAAAGACAACGGTGAACACTCCTTCCACGGAATTCGAACAGTCCAAATTCGCCTACGACTCCAATACCGGCCAGGAGATGATGGCCCATGCGGAGGCCATCTCCGGCATGGCAAAGAACAGTCTGCTTCACGAAACCGAGATTATGAAGTATGAGCCCGAAGTGGCAAGAAAGCAGGGGATCACCCGTGAAGACTATCTGAAGCATGCGGAGGCATTCTGCAGAAAGCAGATCCTGCATGCCCTTCGAAACGACCACTCTCCCGTCTCCATGTTGAGAGGAGGACACTATATCACCGTTGTGGGGATCGACGAGAACAACCATATTCTGTACAAGGATTCCCAAAAGGACCAGAACAAAACCTATGAAATGTCTTTATCCTCTCTGATCAATCCCAGAATTAACGGGGCCACCTCCGTAAAAATGTTCTGGATGTCCAAGATCCAGCTTTGCAAGGATAAGACTTCCATTTACGGCATTCCCACAGAGGATCTGAAAATGGATACCGACGGACGAATGATCGTCACCGGAGAGAGCACCCGGAATTACTCTCATATGATGCAGCCGGGCACCAGTGTTAACGGACGTATGATCCAGAGAAACAACGGCTGGAACGAGCCCTTTGGAGCGCCTGAGCTCTTCACCGATGGAGGGATCATCAAAAACGAAAAAGTCTATTTCCCCAAGCAGGTGGATGCAGAGCTGTTGAAGCAGGAATCCGCTAACCTTTCCGATGCAGAGCATGAAAAACTGATCAGGCAGTCTCAGGAGATGTTCAACGTCCATCCCGGGATGCAGACAGACACCGAAAAGTATTCCCGGGATCTGGATAGCCTGAATCGGGAAAAACAAAAGCTTGACCGGGAGGACAAGATCAGCCGGATCGAAGATATGGTCAAAAACGGAAAGCAGGATGTGATCGCCAATCCCTCCTCCAAGCAGAAAAAAGCGGAGGCCTCCCTGCAAAGCCTTATGACCACCGCCCTGACCACGGAAATCAAAAATCCGACCCAAAGCACGCGGAATATGCAGATCCTGTTTGCCAAGGCTCTTTTGATCGATAACTACGCCAAGCAAAACAAGCTGCCCGCAAGCCCGGCTGCGCTGAACGCCGAAGCGGCGGATCTTCGAAACAAACTGAGCCTTGATGAGTATCCCGACAGCACCCTTCAGTCTTTCCTTTCGGACAGACAAACCCTCAAGGCTGCCGGAAACATTCTGATCGGAGACACTTACCGTGTTCCCGATGAAAGAATGTCGAGTTATGTAAACCAAATGAAGGAAGTTGCCAGGAGTATGATGCCCAAGGAGGGCCGTACCCAGAAATACATAGACTTTTATGACGCCGTGCAGAACGTAGTAAAGGCCGGTACACCAAACGAAAACGGCCTCGTGGATTCCGAAGCCGTCAAGCAGGCAAATATCAAGCTGATGGATAAGCTGGATACCTATATCTCAGGTAAGGAAAAGGTGCGCTTCCATACCGATGGACAAAAGCGCTTTGCCAACGCATTGGATGCCCTGTCCGTTCTCGGTTTGCATGCCCCGGGCTTAGAATCCAGGGTATCGGATACCGTGAAGAAGATCAACACGGCTCGAGAGGCCAAATCCGTGAAAAATAAGGACTTTGTGGACATTTCCCGCTTCGGTTCGGAGCGGGCCAGAAAAGAAGCTCCGAAGGAACCAAGCAAAACCGCAGAAAAGACCACGCAGAAAAATGCAAAACAGACAAAAGCTTTAGGGTAAAGGAGAAATTC
The DNA here is from genome assembly GCA_016282595.1 of Lachnospiraceae bacterium. Classification (GTDB taxonomy): domain Bacteria; phylum Bacillota; class Clostridia; order Lachnospirales; family Lachnospiraceae; genus RGIG7926. Next base: position 28,130 of record JAEEKV010000281.1, on the reverse strand, counting down.
CAAGCAGCGTGTCGAGATACTCGTAAATCTCTTCCCGTCCCTGCTTTGTCATGGCACTGTAAGGAAAAATGATGCTGCCTGCAGGAAGCGAAAGCTCCTCTCGCAGCATCTTTAATTGTCCGGCAAGCTGGCTGCGTTTAAGCTTATCCGCCTTGGTGGCAATGATCACCGGTTCATATCCGCTCTCTTTCACCCAATCATACATCATCCGGTCATTCTCTCCCGGCTTATGGCGGATATCCACAAGCAAAAATACCGCCTTAAGCTGCGTGGAGCGCTTCAGATACCGTTCGATCATCTTTCCCCATTTTGCTTTCACTTCCTGGGAGGCCGTTGCATAGCCATAACCCGGAAGATCCACAAAATAGCAGTCGTCATTGATCCGATAAAAGTTAATGGTCTGGGTTTTTCCCGGCGAGGAGGAGGTCCGTGCCAGAGACTTTCGATTCATCAGTCCGTTGATCAGAGAGGATTTTCCCACATTACTCTTTCCTGCAAAGGCGATCTCCGGCAACTGATTTTCGGGAAGCTTGCTGGTGATCCCGCATACGGTTTCCAGCGCTACGTTCTTGATTACCATTTCATTCTCCTTGTGTCAATCCGTGTTTTGTCTGTCGAGAGCATTGCTCAGAACGCCCTTTACATCTTTAACACGAACAATATTTAATCCTTCTTTAATTTCATCTTCTATCTCTGCCTGATCCGCTTTATTCTCCTCCGGAATCAGAACGGTCGTTATCCCCGCCTGCTTTGCAGCGATCATTTTCTCCTTCAATCCGCCTATGGCAAGCACTCTCCCCCGCAGGGTCACCTCTCCCGTCATGGCCACATCGGACCGTACCGGAATCTTGCTGACACAGGATAAGAGCGCCGTTGCCATGGTCACGCCCGCACTGGGTCCATCCTTGGGTACCGCCCCTTCGGGGATGTGAATGTGCAGATCATGTTTGGAGAAGTACTCCGGATCTACACCATAGCTTTCGCTGATGCTTCTCACATAGGACAGGGCTGCCTGGGCCGATTCCTTCATCACATCTCCCATCTGACCCGTCAGCTTCAGTTCACCCTTTCCGGGCATATCGATGACTTCGATCTCCAAGGTAACGCCACCCACACTGGTCCATGCCAGGCCCCGGACGATGCCCACCTCTGCATGCTTGTTGGCGGTATCCTTTTTATAGCGCTCCTTCCCCAGAAACTCCTGGAGATTCCTGCCGCTGATACGCACAGGCACGCCTTTTTCCGACAGGATCATGCGGGCAGTCTTGCGGCAGATCTTTCCGATCTTACGCTCCAGCTCCCTGACCCCTGCCTCTCTGGTATAGGACAGGATCAGCTTTTCCAGTCCCTTATCCGTAAAGGAAAGCATCTTTTTGGGGATCCCGTTCTGCTTCAGCTGCTTGGCAATGAGATGATCCTTGGCAATGTGCATTTTTTCATTGGTGGTATAGCCGGAGATCTCGATAATCTCCATACGATCCAACAGGGGCTGATCGATGAGGGACAGATCGTTGGCGGTTGCCACAAATGTCACCTCCGACAGATCCAGCGGAAGCTCTAAGTAATGGTCCCGGAAATGCACGTTTTGCTCCGCATCCAAAACCTCCAGCATGGCCGAGGAAATATCCCCGTGATAATCACTGCCCATCTTGTCGATCTCATCAAGGAGGATCAGGGGATTCTTCACTCCGGCCTGCTTGATGGCAGCCACCAGTCTTCCCGGCATGGCTCCCACATAGGTCCGTCTGTGTCCTCGGATCTCTGCTTCATCCCGAACACCTCCCAGGCTGATGCGAACATACTTTTTCGACATGGCTCTTGCCATGGATTTGGCAATGGAGGTCTTTCCGGTTCCGGGAGGGCCTGCAAGACACAGGATGGTGGGACTGCCGCCTTTTTCCTTCAGCTGTCTGACAGCCAGGTATTCTACGATCCGCTCCTTCACCTTCTCCAGTCCGTAGTGATCCTGTCTGAGGATCTTCTCCGCTTTCTTCAGATCGTTGTTATCTTTTGACTTTTTATCCCAGGGCATCTCCAGCAAGGTTTCCACATAGCTTCGCTGCACAGCCGCCTCGGAGGAGGAGCTGTTTAAATGCTCAAAGCGGGTTATCTCTTTCTTTATTTTAGATTTAATTTCTTTTGAAGCCTTTAATTTTCCAAGCTTTTCTTTAAACGCATCCCCGTCCGAGATAGGGCTTTCCTCTCCCAGTTCCTCACGGATATAGTGAAGCTGTTCCCGCAGCACATACTCTCTTTGGTTCTTTTCCACCTTCTCCTTGACCTTCTTCGCCAAGTCATTACGGATGGATGCCACCTCGATCTCTCTTTGGAAAAGTTCCATGAGAAAGTCGAACCGAAGTCGCAGATTGATCCGTTCAAGGACTCCCTGCTTCTTTTCAAAGGAAACTGACAGGTTCGTCGTGATCTGATCCATGAGCTTTGACAGATCCGTCACCTCTGACAGATGCTTTTGCAATCCCTGGTCGTTCTTTCTGGTAAGCGTCGAATACTGGCTGTGGATCTCCAACAACTGTCTTCTCATGGCCTCTGCCATATTCTCCTCTATGGGATCCGACAGATGATCGTCCTCTAAGATCTCTACCTCTCCCGCAAAGCAGTCCGTACTCTCAAAGGACAACAGCCTGCACCTGCAGATTCCCTCCACCAGGACCCGGATCACCTTGTTAGGCATCTTAATAAGCTGCTTGATCCTGGCATAGGTTCCGATCTCATACAGATCCGAATAGGCAGGATTGGCAGTCTCAGCGGATTTCTGGGCGCACAGAAACAGCTCCTGATCCATCTGCATAGCCCGCTCCACTGACATAATGGATTTGGGTCTGTTGATATCAAAATGCGCAATGGAATCCGGTAAAATACATGCGTTTTTTAATGGTATGATAGGCATTTTTTCGATTCTTGCCATAGGTTTGCTCCTTTATACCCGCCGTGGGTATCATATCTCCTAACACAAACGCCGCCCGAAGGCGGCGTCTGAAAGCTCTCTTTTACGCTCTTTTCTTTCTTTCCACTTCATTGCCTTCGGAGCGGATCACAATGGGCTTTTCTTCACCCCGCACAACGCTTTCCGTGATCACACATTTCTCGATGGTATAATCGGAGGGGATTTCATACATGACATCCAGCATGATGCCCTCCATAATGGAACGAAGTCCTCTGGCACCTGTTTTTCTCTCCAGGGCCTGCTTTGCGATGAGGTTGATAGCTTCGGGCTCAAAGGTAAGCTCCACATCGTCCATCTCAAAAAGCTTTTGATACTGCTTTACAAGGGCACTCTTGGGCTCCTTTAAGATCCTGACAAGGGCCTCCTCATCCAGTCCGTCCAGCGTCACCGTAATGGGCACACGTCCCACAAACTCCGGGATCAATCCGAACTTCACAAGATCCTGAGCCGTAACCTCTTTGAACACTTCTCCGATATCCGCTGCCTGCTTGCTGGCGATCTCATTATTAAAACCGATGGACTTGCGATCCAATCTGGTCTCCACGATCTTTTCCAGGCCGTCAAAGGCGCCGGAGCAAATGAAGAGAATATTGGAGGTGTCGATCTGGATCAGCTCCTGATGAGGATGCTTCCTGCCACCCTGGGGCGGTACGGATGCAACGGTTCCCTCAATGATCTTCAAAAGTGCCTGCTGTACGCCCTCACCGGATACGTCTCTGGTAATGGATACGTTCTCGCTCTTTTTGGTGATCTTATCGATCTCATCAATATAGACAATTCCGTATTCCGCTTTTGCCACATCATAATCCGCTGCCTGGATCAGCTTCAGCAGGATGTTCTCCACATCCTCGCCTACGTAGCCTGCCTCCGTCAGTGTGGTGGCATCGGCAATGGCGAAGGGCACATTGATGATCTTAGCCAGGGTTTGGGCCATATAGGTCTTACCGCAGCCGGTGGGTCCGATCATGATGATGTTACTCTTTTGCAGCTCCACATCATCCAGGTTCTTGGGCGCCGTCACTCTCTTGTAGTGGTTATATACCGCTACGGAAAGCACCTTTTTCGCCTGCTCCTGTCCGATGACGTATTCATCCAGGAACTCCTTGATCTCTGCGGGCTTTAAGAGATTGATCTCCGCCTCACGCTCCATATAGGTCGTCTGGTCTCTTTCAAATTCCTCTTCGATGATATCTGCGCAAAGATCCACGCACTCATCGCAGATATAGACCCCTGAAGGGCCTGAGATCAGCTTCCTGGCCTGGGACTGAGTCTTGCCGCAGAAGGAGCATCTGATTTTCTCATTGTTCTTATTTGCCATAGTCGTTTACTTTCTCTTGCTGCTCACAGCTTATTTGGACTTTTTGCTCTTTTCCGCTTCTTCCGTATCCTTGCGGTTCTCGATAACGCGGTCGATGAGGCCGTATTCCTTTGCCTCGGATGCCAGCATCCAGTTATCGCGCTCCGTATCTCTTGCGATGATATCCAGCGGCTGTCCGGTATTCTCGGACAGAAGCTTGTTCATACGCTCACGGGTCTGGATGATGTGCTTTGCGGCGATCTCGATCTCGGTAGCCTGTCCCTGGGATCCGCCAAGGGGCTGATGGATCATGATCTCTGCATTGGGAAGGGCCATTCTCTTGCCCTTGGCACCGCCGGCCAAAAGGAAAGCTCCCATGCTGGCTGCCAGTCCGATACAGATGGTGGAAACGTCACACTTGATGTACTGCATGGTATCATAGATTGCCATGCCCGCGGTGATGGCACCACCAGGGGAATTGATGTAAAGCTGGATATCCTTGTCCGGATCCTCAGCCTCCAAAAACAGAAGCTGTGCAACCACCACGCTGGCGGATACATCATTTACCTCTTCTCCCAAAAAGACGATCCTCTCCTTTAACAGGCGGGAATAGATGTCATAGGATCTTTCCCCTCTGGATGTCTGCTCTATTACATAAGGTACTAAGCTCATTCTCAACCCTCCACAGCGTTGTCTCTGATAAACTCTGCAGCCTTGGTTACTGCAAGATCCTTCAGGATCTCCTTCTTTCCTTCCTCGCCGATCATATCAGCTGCCTTGTCAGCTTCCATCTTGTACATCTCGGCGATACGCTCTACTTCCTTATTGAAGTCTTCATCGGTAGCTTCGATCTTCTCAGCCTCTACAACAGCCTCCAGGATCAGTCTGGACTTGATGCGAAGCTCAGCCTGGGGACGGATCTGCTCCATGAGCATGGTCTCATCTGCTCCGGTGAACTGCTTGTACTGATCCATGGTAAGACCCTGGCTCTGAATTCTCTGTGCAAACTCATCCATCATCTGTCTCTGGGTGGTCTCGATCATAGCCTCGGGAATATCCATGCGGGAGTCAGCGATCACAGCCTCGATGGCTGCCTGCTCTCTCTTGTCAGCTGCCTGTTTTTCCTTTCTCTCAGCGATCTCTTTCTTTACGCTGTCACGATACTCAGCCATGGTATCATATTCGGAAACCTCGGAAGCAAACTCATCATCTGCCTCGGGAAGCTCATCCATCTTAATGCCTTTGATCTTAACCTTGAACAGAGCGGGCTTGCCAGCAAGCTCTTCTGCCTGATAGTTCTCAGGGAAGGTTACATTCACCTCTACATCCTCACCGATGTTCTTACCGATGAGCTGCTCCTCGAAGGTATCGATGAAGCTGTGGGATCCGATCACCAGCTCGTAATCCTCACCCTTACCGCCTTCAAATGCCACACCGTCGGTGAAGCCTTCGAAGTCTATGGTGACTTTATCCTTATCCTGTACAGCTCTGTCCTCGATGGTGATCTCTCTTGCGTTGTTTCTGCGCTCTCTGTCGATAACTTCATCGATCTCTGCATCCGTTACGTCCAGATCGATCTTCTCGATCTTTACGCCCTTGTATTTGCCAAGCTCTACACCGGGCTTTAAGGCAACCTCTGCCTCATAGATGAAATCGCTCTCTCGCTCTAACTGGATCACATTGATCTTGGGAGCGGAAACGATCTCCTCACCACACTCATCATATGCCTTCGGCCAGGAATCGTTGATCAGCTCGTTGGCAGCATCCTCCAGGAATACACCCTTGCCGTACATCTTCTCAACCATCTGAAGGGGCACCTTGCCCTTTCTGAATCCGGGAACCGCGATGCTCTTTTTCTGTCTCTGGTACACCTTGGTTACCGCACTTGCAACTTCCGATGCCGGAACCGTCACGGTGATCTTCGCCATGTTATGCTCCAGCTTTTCTACCTTTAAACTCATACTTAAAAATCCTCCTTCTATCCGGCATTGCCGGCCTGTTTCGTCCTAAGGGCATACTTTGCCCACATACAAAGGACATTATAACACAGCCGGGCAGGGGATTTCAATTGTTTTCGATTGACTTTATCGTTGAAAAAATGCGCCCCGCATCTTCCTTGTAGGGGAAAAGCGGGACGCATTACATTATGGGACGAGGATATCTTTCTCTATTGAATCGTCACATTCACCTTTTTGGAAACGCCGTTTGTTGCAGAAACGTAGATCGTGCAACTGCCTGCGCTCACTCCGGTGATCTCTCCTTTAGCGGAAACCCGGGCAATCCTCGGATTGGAGCTGACGTAGCGAAGAAGCTTTCCGCTCTTTTTCGCCTTCAGTTTTTTCTTCTTGTCAACCTTCACCACGCTCACCTTGATCTTCGTCTTCTCGCCTGCCTTCAGGGCTACGTTCTGATTCTTGATCTTCAGAGTTTTCACATTGGTGTATTTGCCGTTCTTCTTGCCGAACACCTTTCCGCGGGCACTTGTCGCAAGCACTTCGGATCCGTCTGCCTTCTTGGCCGTTACATATACCTTAAAGCTCTTGGTGGCATCCAGTTTCTTCTTACCGATCTTCGAGATCGTTACGGATGTTCCGGTCACGGTCTTGACAGGCTTCTTCGGATAAGCCTTTCCGGCGTAAGCCACATAGACCTCATAACTGCCGGCATCCTGTACCTCGCCCCAGGATACCTTGATCTTGGAGCCAACCTGCTTGATGGTAAATCCGTCATTCAGACTGTCTTCGTCCACCTTCTGCTTTGTAACCTCTACAGGCTTTTGCTCTTCGGGTTTCTGCTCTTCCGGCTTTTGCTCCGCAGGCTTCTGCTCCTCGGGCTTTTGCTCCTCTTTGCCTTCTTCCCCGGTAGGCTTTGTATCCTCCTTCTTTTCGACTATCTCGAATTTGAATTCTCCCGCAAGGATCACATTGTAGTTTGCATCCTTCTCTCCAAGGGTTCCCAGTTGATAATCATAGCTGCCGGCGCTCTCTCCTTCCGTTCTGGAAAGACTACCCGAAAGGGTATCTCCCTCAGCAAGTCCTTCTGTCTGATAGGTAAATGCGGGATCTGCTTCTCCCACCGTCTTTTTCTGCCCGGCGTCAGGCTTAATGGAGACATCCTTTTTCCCGATCACTACCGACACGCTTCCTTCTGCAGGCTCATAGTTATCACCTGCCATAGCCATGTAGTAAACCGTATATTCTCCGGCGTCTGTAAAGGTGGGGCACTCTTTGGTCAGTGTTTCATCATACTTCGCACCACTTTGTGCTTCCCCGGCGGGTTTTTGGGTAAATCTCACCTTGGGATCCTGTTCCAGGCTGTAGTAGATTTCTGCATCCTTCGGGGAAAGAACTGTAACCTCGGGACCATGTGCCTTTCCGTCGTAGATACCTTCAAAGCTGTTTGCACTTACTGTTACCGCATTTTCCCTGATCTGAACTGTTACCAGATTGGGATTGGCTGCGGAAACAAGCTGCTTGGAGCCATCCCCCAGGGTTCTGATCTGTTCCTTGTAATTCTCATCAGCTTCCACATACCAATATACCTTATACTCACCGACATTAACTGCCTTCGGAAGGTCAACGGAAAACTCGGATGCGGCATCTTCTGCCTTCTTTTCTCCGATCCTGTATTTCACAACGCCGCCGTCGCCGGTCAAGGTAACAAGTTCCTGCGCAGCCCCGGTATAGGCCAGGTCCTGTTTTGCAGCAACAGCCTTTGTGGATTCAATCTTACTGATAGTAAAGCAGACTGTCATTCCATCCAGATAATCACTGTCCTCTTTAGCAGTGATCACAACAGCTGCTGTATTCTCTCCTGCATTTACATTATTTTCATATTCGAAGGTATAATCCTCATCTTTGGTCAAAAGAAGGTTTCCCAGCATCAGATCAAATTCCGGCTCAATAGCGCTGCCGGTATAATCCACCTTCAGCGTTCCGTCCTTGCCGGCCTCTTTAAAGACCACCTTGCAGGTGTCCTCATTGATGGCAGTCTTTACCTTGTACTTGAATATCTCATCCTCGTAGGAAACGCATCTGCAGCCTGTGGCCAGCCATTTTTCCTGAACCTGAATGTTGAACAAGCCTCCCAGGATGGTGGTGGTTCCGGGGGTCGGAACCTCTTCCCGGCAGATATCCACATTTCCTGTTACATAGGTACCGCATTCAAAGCTTCCGCCGTTTAAATAGATGTTTCCGCCCAGGTTATAGAACAGCGATGCACCGGAGGTGATCACGCCGCCTTCCACAGAGGCTTCCGCACGACTTCCGACTTCAATACCTTCATACAGATCGAAACGGCCGCCGAAAATCTGCAGTTCATACAGATTCTCTTCCCGATTGCTGCGATCCTCCACATAGATATCATTTGCCGAAACGCTGCCCTTTTGGCTTTCACTGTCATCCAGGAAAACAAGAGCACTCTTGTTGGAAACCTTTATGGTTTTGCCCCGCAGATCAATGCTATGGCCGTTCAGATCGATGTAAATGATCTGTCCCTGTGTCAGCTCCCAATCGGCATTTGAAACATAGTCTTTCTCCAAGGTGTACTTTCCGGTGGTAGTGGGAAGCGTATCTCCCGCCTCACCGTATTCATTGCTCATTTCAACGATCTCAAAATAAGGCGTTCCGCTCAGTACCAGGTCATAATTCTTATTCGCCTCATTACGCTTCATTGCATTGATGTTGAAGGCATAGGTCCCGATGGTCTCTCCGGATTTTCTGGCGAGCTTTCCGGTCACAGTATCATTACCGATCAGACCTCTTCCTTCTGCCACGCCATCCTGTCCTGAAACCTCTGCGGTAAAAGCAAACTCCGGATCCGCTGTTCCCACAATCTTTTTCTGATCGGGATCCGCCGTAATGGTAACAGGGCGCTTTTTAATGCTGACGATCTCGTAGCCGGTCTCCTGCGCATAGGCAGTATCAGCTGCATTTACGGGAGCAATCTTATAGTAGACTGGATAATCGCCTGCATCCGTATAGGCAGGTGACTCATTTGTGATAGTCGTATCCTCAGCCGTCCAGCGTTTTGTATCGTCCTCATTTGTACTGTACTCTACGGTGTATGCTGTCTGATCTGCAGGATCCGTAACGGTAAGGGTCAATCCGTGCGCGGCTCCGTCATATACGCCGTCATAAGCCTCTACGGTCTTACAATAGCTTTTCTGGGTGATCAGTACCTGCAATGATGCAGGATTTTCTTTGCTGTACTGCCCTTCCACATTGGTAACGGTAATGGTTTTCTCTGCATCCTCAGGATCCGTTATCTGCGCCGTCATCCCTTCTACATACCACTGAATGACATAGGCACCGCAGTCTTTGCCTACAGGCTTTGCCGCATCGCTATAGTCAATCCATTCCCCAAAGGCTTCCCCGTTGAAGGACATTTGATACTTCAGTGTGCCGAGCCTGTTTCCGCCTACTGTAACCAGCTCCTGCTCTGTGTTGTCAAACGCCAGAACGCCGTCAGTTCCGTTTGCCAAAACGGTTGTACCATCCGCAGCAGGAGTGATGGTAAAGGTCTCTGTCTTTTTCCCGGTATAGAGTTTCATGCCATCCGTGCCTGCCTTCGGCGCGATTATCACACTTGCCTCTCCGGCGTTAATGTTGTTTTTGTAGGTTACGGTGATCTTATCATTCAACGCATCGGTAAGATCCTCTGTCTTCTCTGTCGCCTGTTCCTCCCCCGTCACTTGCTCATCCAGGTAATGATATGTGATCTTCTTCACTGTGGGCTCTTTAGCATTTCCGTCATAGACTACTCCGTCTTCCGGCACGTTCAACTCAATCTCGCAGTTTGCCAGATCCTTCTTTTCATATTTCTTTACCAGATACGGATAGTCATCCTTGGTTGCTGCTTCCTTATTATTTTCAACCTCACAGCCGGTCACTAGCCATGCGGTAAGATTGCCGGCGTCCTCGCGAAAGTTCTTACTGAAACATCCGCCTTCAATAAACTGTTTTGGTATCTCGGTTGTAACCGCCGGCGTAACGCTCTCATCCGTTTGCGTTGTCACCATGGCACTGATCAGGTCGGACGCGCCGGAATTAGATTTTAAACAGCCTCCTTTAATCTTGACATTACTGTCTTTTGCGCAGTTGATGACTGCTTTTTCGGCGCCCAGAAAGCCGCCTTTCACAACCACGCTTCCATTCGCCTGACAGTCGATCAGCTGATCCGCTGTTGTCTCCAATTGGCCTCCTGTCACTTCAAGACTGCCATTCTCCTTCAATACAACGCTTCCCGTTAATGCCAGTTTTGCGCCTTCAGCCACTGTCATGCATCCATAAACAACCTCGTTGCTGCTGGGGTTTCCCGGCGTTGATTGAACTTCATCAGACTGCTTTGGAGCCGAAATAGTAATGTTTCCAGCCGCAAATTTCCCGCCCTGCACGGAAAGGTTGCTGTCTGTGACGGTGATATCATTCCCACGGTTGTCGATCAGACCTGTGTTGCCACTGTCATAGATCTCCAGCTCAGCTCCATTTGCAAGACTTATGCCATTTTCGGAAACCGTAAATCCGTTCAGATCCAGGCGAATCTTTTTACCGTCAATGACCCATACAGCAGTTGATAAAATATTCTGCCCCAGCTGATAATTTCCCGCTGCCGTGGGAAGAGTCGCCACATTCGTCAAATCTGTCCATGTGATATCGTTCGGAATCGCCGCGGATACCGACATATCCGTAAAGGGCAGTCCTCCTATCACCATGGCCGCAGCAAGAAAAACAGCCAGAAATCGTTTTGAAACTGTTTTCTTATGCAAAACCTGTTTCCTATCCATAGTTACCTCCCTGTTATGTATCGCTCATAAAGAGCGCTTTTTCGGGTTTAAGGCTTCGGACCCCGGTCCGATGTTCCGGACCGGTCGCCTTAGCAATTAAATTAATAGATGTCTGTTACCGTTCCGGTTACGGGTTTGATCTTCATCAGCTCTTCGTTGGTTCCCGATCCCGGCCAGGTAGTGTTGGAGAAGTCCTTGCTGGCAGTTGCCGTAAAGGTAAGCACATTGGTTCCGACTCCATCCACATATTGTACATCCGTCACCGGCATGTACTCCTGCAGCGCAGCCGCATCTGCACCGATATCATCACTTACCGAGTTGATCATTTCATCATAAACCACCGAGAATTTCACAGTGTCTCCCATCTTGTAATCCGTGGTGGCTGCCGGAGCGATGCCGACCTGCTGCGGTGCTCTCTTATCCTCCACATCAACACTGAAATTCCAGTAATACCAGTTATATTTTACATAGGTGATATTATCCTCGGAAAGATCTCCTCTGTAGGTGATGCGTCCATTGTTCTTTACCAGGTTATCCCAGGTCACATTGGCATATGTCCAGTCTCTCCAGGCTCTGCCGGATCCGGGCCTGTCACTGTTCGAATTGTTCTGATACAGATAACTTCCATTCAGGTAATACCGGATCTTCATCTGCGCATATCCTTTTCCTTTTGTTCTTCCGCATTCATACTGTGCACCCAGCTTGCAATTGGATCCGGATGCCGTCTTCAGATAGAACATCATATCCTCGGTCAGCGCGGTATCACCGAATCTCTTGGTTCCGTTGCTTGTTGTGATCAGATTGCCCAGTGTATACTCATAGCGGAAATCCGAATCATCATCAAAATAATCTTCGTGATAAATCTTATAGGTCTTTTTTCCATAAAGAATCTCTCTGGTCAGTACATTAGCTGCAGGAACCGTCATCTCACGTTTTGCTTCGGTCTTTCCGTCCGCCTTCACACCCGTTACGTTTCCAAGGGAGCTGGCTACACGGTAGATCTCAGCGGTGTAGTATTTCTTGTTTGTTCCGGAAAGCGTGTACAGCAGGGCATAGACGCCGTTATGCTCTCTCGGGGTTTCCTGACCGTAATATCTGGTGGCGATATTCTCCTGGGTTACATCAAAGGTTACGGATACGGGATCTGTGTTTGTGGAAGTCAGCGTCTTTTGTTGCTTCTTCTCGTTCTTATCCATGATGTAGCATTCCTGGTCGGAGAATACCGCAAATACATTCTGTCCGCCCACATGATAGAAGTTAATTCCTGTCGCGGTGCCGCCGATGGCCGTACCGTTCACCGTCCTGAAGTAGATCTTCTGGGGATCGGTGGATACCGAAACCTTGTCCTTATTCGGTATGGTTCTGGTGATCTCGAAGGTCGTCTTGTTGTTATCCACCTTTCCTTCTGCGTCAGGTACCGGACTGTCGGCTGTGGATGTTACCAGCTTAATACTGTAGATACCGGAATGTGCCCATTTTGCCGTCAGACTCTTGGCTCCGGTCTCACCCTTTAATTTCAGGTTCTCTACCTTGGTATCTCCGTCATACCAGCCAAGGAATTCATATCCGTCACCGATCTGTGTAGGCGGTGCCAATACCAGATCATCATCCTCAATGGTATAGGTGGTCTGGTTCGGGTGACCCTGTGCCGTAGTGGATGTGATGCTCTTTCCATCAATGCTTACGGTATCCGTCAGGATTACATTATTATAGGTAATGTTATAAGGCGTTGTCTGCCATACCGCAAACAGATTTGCCATATCATCGGCAGCCTCACCGTCAATAGCCTGCCACTGCTCCTTTGTCAGCACCTTCGCATCTTCGATCAAAGCCTCTGTTGCCGAATCACTCAGCGCCCAACCCTTCATAATGTAACCGGGCTTTGTAAACTTGTTTGCTTCTAAGGCATCCTTCGTCTCATAGGTATAGGTTCCCCTGTAATCCACATCACTGTTATAGGTTCCCCCATTACCGTTAAAGATCAGCGTATAGTCTTTCGCGGTCCATTTTGCATAAACCGTTACGTCAAAGGCTACCGGAACAAAGCTTTCGATCTTGCTGGTCTCGCTGAAGTCGGAATCCGTGTACCAGCCTGCAAAATTGTAACCGATCTTGTTTTTCTGCGGGTTAGGAAGCAGCAGATTGTTATCTCCTACCATATAGGTGTAGTCTTCCATCACCGCACCGTCCTCGATATTCTTGGGGATCAGATGATAGATCGCTTCATCCCACTGGGATATCAGAGTCAGGTTCTTTGCGGGCATTTTTGCGGGAAGGGCATTTAAGATCTCGCCCGTATCCATATTCTTCCAGCCTGTCAGCTTATAACCGCTGTTCTTGGGCATGGGAATATTGGTCAAAGGTGCATCACATGCATAATTGCGCACCAGATACAGACCGCTGTAGCTGTAAAGCTGCAGGGTGTACTGTTCAGCCTCCCAATTTGCCGTAAGGGTTATATCTTCCGTAGCGTTCTCATCGATGACGTAGGTCTCATGAAGCGTCTCATCCTCTCCAACAGTCCAGCCCTTGAAGGCATAGCCCTGGCGGGAAGGAGCCGCGATCACGGTCTGTTCTCCGATATTGTATGTTACGGGATTCTGGCCGTTATCTGCGTCTTCGAGATTCTTGTAAAGGATCTTGGCCTCTGTGTACTTCCAGCCTGCATAGAGGACATGACTGTCTGTCTTCTCAACAATGCTGTCCTCAGTTACCTGCGTGCCGTTTTGTCTTGCATCATACCAGCCGGTAAACTCAGCCGCATCCTTTGTGGCAGCCGGAAGCTCTCCATAAGCTTCACCGGTTGTTGCGATTATACTGTTTCCATTTGCCAGCGTTCCGCCGCAGGGATCAAATGCCACCTCTATGGTATTGTCGGAAACGCTCTTTTCGCTCCACTGTGCCACAAGTGTGAGATCCGTCTGCTTCCCTCCCGGAAGCTTCGTGATCTTTTCATTTCCTGCGTACCAGCCTTCAAACCGGAAGCGGTCGCGAACGGGATATGCAAGAAGCATGTCTTCGTCCTCAGCGTGATAGCTTACCGGATTGCTGCCTTCCGCAATGGATCCACCATTGGTATTATAGGTTACCGCATATCCCTTAGCGGTCCATTTTGCCTTCAGGTTAACGGTTGCGCCTGCGGTGGAAGTCAGGTTGGAAACTGTCTGTTGTGCCTGATACAGGGTTCCGTCTTCTGCTTCCCAGCCCGCAAATTCAAAGCCGTCCTTAACAGGTGCTTCCTGCAGAGCCTTTTCCTGGCCGTAGGTAAATCCATCCTGTGCTGCTCCGTTATAGGTACCGCCGTTTGCATCATAGGCTACGGTATAGGTATTGGCCTTAAAGCCCTTGGATGTATAAGTTGCATCTCCCGTTACCTTAACCACTGCAAATCCGGTTTCGGAAACCGGTACTTCCTGCCCCTGTGCATCCTGATACCCCTTAAAGGTATATCCGGCCTTTACAGGCTGCTGAAGAGCAACCTTGGCGCCATAGAAAGCTGTCCTGGTAAAGGAAGCGCTGTTATCGCCCTCCTGGCCGGAACCCACTACGGTCACGGTATAGGATTTTCTCTTATAGTTCATCTTCACAATGGTGGAACCGTCTGCCTTAACGGTAGCCGCATCCCCATTGCAGGGCTGTCCGTCAACGGTCATGCTTTCATATTCCACAACCGCATTGCCGTTGTCATCCTCTGCTGTCAGGATCGCATCGGCCGGACCGCTCACTTTTCTTTCGTTACCGGTGCCGTCATCAAAGACAGCCGTGATCGTCGCACTCTTTAAAGAGTCAAGACTGATGACATCCCCCGGCGTTCCCTGTGCATAGGTCACTGCCTGCACGGTGTAGGAACCGCTGGGCTGCTGAACCACATACTCGATCCTGTAATTGATATCATTTCTTGCCGCCCACTGTGCTTCGTAGGTCGCATCGCCCTGTGCAAAGTCCAAAGCGCCCGGTGAGAGCTGTTTTTCATCCTCGCCTGTGCCCACTGTTCGGCTTTCATTCAGTTCCTTTGCCGTAACATTTGCTGCTCCCGCGCCGGAGATCCTCTTCCAGCCGCTGAACTGATAGCCCTTTGCTGCCACTTCGGGAACATAAATGGGCTCTCCAAGGATCACTTCTCTGGTGATGGTATCTGTGGCTGTGCCCTTGTCACCCTTGGTGAAGGTAATCTTTGCCCGCTTTCTGTCATAGTACACACGCAGGACAGATGAGCCGTCAGGGCTGATCTTTACCTTGGTGGATGAGGGAACCATATCGTATCCTTCAAACTTGCTTTGAGCCGCTGCAGGAATGCCGATCTCCTCGCCTGTGGTTCCGGTAAATTCGTCTTCGGAATTGTAAATATATCCGCCGTTAACAGTATCCTCCAGATAGTACTCAACCGTATAAGGCGTATCCGTTGCCGGTGCCCAGCCTGCATAGATGTCCACACTCTGGAACGGCATGGTTGCAGGATAAGTATATGCATTGGTGCATGCCTGATCGGTGTACCAACCGGTAAATACATAACCCATTCTGGTGGGATCCTCGGGTTTGGTTACTTTCACACCAAACTTGCCAACGCTGGCTTCCACATAGGAGCCGCCCTGAGAGTTGGGGGTAATTGCATAGCCGTCAAGGTAGTTATCCCACTTGATATGAAGCTTTCTTGTCATGGGTGTGGCTGAAAGAGGCAGGTAATTCTTGGTAAAGTACAATGTCATATCGCACTCGGATTCCATTCCCTCGAAAGAACCCTTCAGATATACCATATGCTCTTTTTCATCATAAGCCCAATCCTTATTGGAAAGCTCAACCCTATAAGCACTCTGATCATCATAGATCATATTGCTGATCTTACCTGTGGCAAGCTTCAGCCTGTCAACTCTGTAGTAAGCATCCGGAACGGCAAATTTCTTTACATACTGCCGCATATTCACATCTTTATAGTCCTTCTGCTTGGTGGTAAAGTTGATCGGGTAGTACTCCGTACCGATCTGCTTTACGGGGAATTTCTTATCCAAAAGGATCAGGGAATACCAATCCCTTACCTTTTTATTTCTGGCCGCATTATCTGCCACCAGATACAGTCTTACATAGATACCGATATCGGACCATTGTGCTCCCCGGAATATCTCCTTGGTCCGTCCCTGTTTGACATTCTTATGATAGTAGAACAGACCAGACATATCCAGGTACGCGCCGACTTCGATACCTAAACCGGCCTTCGCCAGATTAAGATCCGCCGTCTTTTGGGTACCGTCTTCATTCGTCCCCACCAGCTTCGCCGGCAACGGCAGTGTCAACGTCAGTCCTATGGTCACCTCCACGGCTATTCCGGCCCTGAGGGAAAGGGTTCCCATCAGGTATACATAGAAGTCCAGCTCCGTGGGTATGGTTTCTATACTCTCCGTATTTACACCGAATTTAATGATATGGATATAGATAATGGTCTTCTTTCCGGTCAGATAATGATAATGCAGACCGAAGATATCCATATCCCCGTAGATTCTCAGGAAAATATCAATATGCAGTTTCACGATTCCCGGAATGATGGGATAGGAGAACTTTTTCACCCTGAGGTTCAAAAGGTTCACCAGTTCCGTGTTCTGCTCAAGGAGCCTCTGGTACTTTCCGGTTACATAGTTGGAGATTCCCTCTGCCTTGTCGGGATCCTCATCAGCAAATTCTTCACACAGACGCTTGATCTCTGCTCCGATATCCGCAAACTCATCATTGTCCTTGCCCTTACCAACCATTGCGGTAGTAATGTCAAAGCCGGTATAGGAACCAACCTCAAAGCTGGGCTCCAGGATCAGATCAACCGGGATGGGAATGAACCCACCGATCTTCTTCCACTCGATCTCCCCGTCAAAGCCAACGTTGAAGCTTACTTCCTGGGTAATGTCCATATGGACTTCGATCTTCATATCACCGGTAGGCATATGTACGGTGATGGTAAAGAATTCACCGATCTTAACGCCCAGACCGCCCTTTACATGCTTGGACTTTCCGACGTCATACTCACTCTTGGCTACGGTAACATCCACTGCCCACTTGGGATGATCCTTATCCACTGACTGGTCATAGGAATCGATCACATCCTTGTACTTGTCATACAGGGTGCCGGATGCGGAAGACATTAGCTGTGCTTCCGTGTATTCCTCTCCCGTCTCGCTGGTCAGGGTGATGTCATAATTCTCAAAATCATCAAGGCCTGTGATATCCTTGAATTTGTCGGTAGCGATAGCGGTTCTTGCCAGAAATACCGCCGTCTGCTCCACATAATGACTTTCCTCAAACTGTTCTTCTATAGCCTGCTGCAGATCAACAAGTTCTTCTGCACTCATATCATCGTACAGATCATATTCCTCAACCTGATGCGTCTTTCCGGAATCAGCGATATCCTGAAGACTTGCCTCCTCGGTCTTTACGCAGAGGTATTCGATCTTGTCGCCTGTGCCGTTGGGATCGTCGCAAAGGCCGGTCTTTACAACCTCGATGACCTTCTCATAACCCAGGGGATGGAAATCTCCGTTTTCCGCTTCTGCCTGGCTGTAATCACCGGTGTAGAATGCGATGAAATCGCCTTCATCCAGGGTTGTCTCGGAATCCAGTTTTGCAGATGCATACATATCGGAGGACCAGTCAAGCTCTGCTACGGGGATCTCCAAGGTCTCAGCGCTGTCGTCCAGATCCAGGTCGATACCGTATTTAAAAATCTCTGTCTGATGATCCGCCACATTACCCTTGTCATCATAATAGGTAACGCTTTCCGCATCCAACGGAAGGATCTCGGGGGTCTTTAATACATCAGAGGCTTCCGCGGCCTTAAAGGTAAATTCGTTATCTTTAACTCCTGTGATCTCCACATAGACCACATGATTGTCGCCGTCTTCAAAACCTGCAGAGTTCACAAGTGCTTCCTCAGGCCGCATTCCCTTGAACAGGGATACCACCGACCCAAGATGTAGATCCTTTGCCTTATCGCTTGTCAGCACAAAGCTTCCCTTAAGATCGGAGTTTCTTGATACGTTGCCTTCGGTATCCACTGTGGTCAGCTCACCGTCCAGAAACGCAACTTCTTTCTTCGTACCGTCTGTCTCATCATAGAGCGCATTCAGTTCATCGACACTGATCACGGTTACGTTGTCCTTCAGTGCCATATTATTCTGTTCGAATGCCTTGACATTGACATCAAACTCTCTGGTGGCATCGGGATAACCATCAAAGGTAAGCACAGGTGCCTGACCTTCTTCAACAGCGGGGAGTTTGATGATATAACTGCCGCCGCTCTCAAAATTAGCCTCGGGATTCTCTGTATCCCCAAGCAGGATATGCTGACCGGAGATCACGAACTGTCCGTTTCCACCGGTTACCTTGACACAGTATTCCTTCTTATCGATATCCATACCCCTGTGCAGCACGTCGGAAACTTCGATCTGATCCATTACCTGCTGTGCTGTCAGGCTTTCATCGGAGGATTTTACCTTAATGGTAAAGGTGGTATCCACATTGCTGACGCAAGTCGTTTCGCTCACATCCGTGGGCTTGTCATCGCCGACCTTCATAGTCTTGGCATACAGGGTCATAGAACCGGATACGATCTCATCATCGGGGATCTTAACGGTTCTTTCCGAATCGGAATACCATCCCAGGAAGGTTTCCCCGTCTGCAAGCTCGGGCTGGGGAATATCCCCCACCTTTGTGCCGACTTTAACAGAGATGGAATTACCGGAAACGGATCCGGTATCGATCTTCACATCCACTTTTTCCGTCTTCGGCGGCTGGGGCTCGGGCTTGGGCTGCTCTGCGGATCCTGCGGGCTTTGCTTCGACCTTAACCTTCAAAACAAGCTGCTTGCCGCTTTCCAATGTTGCAATGATCTCTGCGGATCCGGCTTTCTTTGCCGTAACCGTGCCGTTCTGATCTACACTCGCCACAGAAGCATCTGAGCTTGACCAGGTTACCTTCTGGGTATTGCTGGAAAGCTTCACTTCTCTGGTCTCGCCCTCGGTCATTGTGATCTCGCCGGATTCAAACCGAGGCTCCTCTACCGTCACTTTACAGGTATAGGAAGCTCCGCTTTCATCCGTTGCAGTGATCGTGGCCTCACCGGCGCCAAAGGTCTTAACCAGACCTTCTTCATCCACTGTAACTACGGAAATCTTGTCGGAAGACCAGGTTGCACTCTGCTTGGTATCCTGAAGGTTCAACTGCTTGGTATCGCCAAGGGCCAAAACAACTGACTCTTCGCTCAGCTTCGGTGTTTCCACATAGGCGTTCATAGAATAGGTCTTCTTATTGGACGCCTTTACCTTAATTTTAGCCGTTCCCTTTTCCAGGGCATTTACCACAAAGGTGTTTTTCTTCTTGCGGTTGATCTTGGCAATCTTAGGCTTGTTACTCTTTACGGTTTTGATCTTGGCGCCGCAAAGCTTAACGGATGCGGTTTTGCCCTTGGTCACGTAAAGATTCTTCTTGGAAAGCCCCGCTTTGACCGTTACCTTACAGGTATATTTCTTACCCTTGGTATCCACATAGGTAAGTACGCTCTTACCGGGCTTTTTACCGGTTACCACGCCATCCTTCGTCACTGTGGCAACCGCCTTCTTCTTACTTGTTACCTTTTTGACCTGGGCCCCTTCCAGGGTGATGGTCACTTTTTCCCCTACCAGCAAAGTTGCTCTCTTTGCGGTAAGGCCGGGCTTTGCCGTACTTTCAGCACTTCCCCGCTCCGTGGCAGGTGCGGCAGCAAATACGGATTGCACGTTGCCCATAAGCATCACGGCAATGAGCAGATAGCATAGAAATGCTCTCAGCCTTCTACCTCGTTTTCGCATACGCTTTTCCTCCTTTTCCTTCTCTCTTTATCCAACGGTGATCCTGATCTTTTTCTTTAAGCCGTTTTTAGCCATCACATAGACATAGCAGCTGCCCTGCTTGCCCGGGGAAATAACTCCCTTCTTCGAAACCTTTGCGATCTCGGGATCCGATGACCAATATACCAGTCCGGCTTTCTTACCCTTCTTCACCTTGCGATTGGTGAGTACCACCTTGGCCGAAAGCTTATAGGTGCTCGCAGCGCCAAGGGCCAGGGAGTTGGGACATCCCTTGATCTTAACGGCGTTAAATGATTTAATCTTCGATCCTGCGCATTTCAGCTTGAAGCTCTTGCCTATGACAACGCGTTTTCCGTCTACCAGTCTAAACGCTTCCACATAGGCAAAATACTTTTTCTTGGCATTTTTGCGGTTCACCGTTACAGAGGTTTTATCGCTTCCCGTAACAACGGTGGTTGCCGGTGCTTTCTTTCCGGGGCCTGACAGATGCACGATATATCCATCTGCACCGCTGACGCTTCCCCAGGTCATAGTCAGTTTCTTATTCTTATAGGAAAGCTTTGCCTGTTCATTGAGCTGATTGTCCGCCGCAATCTTTTCTTCTTCGGTAACCTCAGCTTCCTTCTTTGTTTCTGCAGGCTTTACAGCCTTACTGTCGTCGATGATGACAGGATCTTTCTTCTCCTGCCCGGCATCCTTGCTTTCAGTACCATCCTGCTTCGGCTCGGTCTGCCGGGTTTCTTCATCGGTTTGATCTTCCTGATCGTCCTTCTTTGGTTCCTCTTTGATGATATCGTGAACAAATGCCTGCTGCGGCATAGCCGTAGGATCCGCGGCTTCATAATTGCCATCCTCCAGTCCCACGATCACAGCTACATACTGCTCATCATCCTCAAGGTTCTCATAGGCTACGGGGAATCTGTGCTCCGTATCGGATGCCTTGAAGTACTGCACCGAAAGCTCCAGCGCAGATCCGTCTGCCAGAGAAGCAACAGGGATCTGTTTTTCCTCATCAAAGGTCCACTTCACACTCTCCTCAGTCACCTGCGTTTTCTTCGGAAGGATGGTACCAACGATTCCCAGTTCATCCAGAACGTAATCGTCCTTAAAGAATCCTTCCTTGAACTGCGGCGTAAAGTCTTCGATAATGACCTTCTTTTCCGCCGGCAGACCGTTTTTGTCATATTCCACATCTGCGGTCTCGTAAACACCCTCTTTGGGATACTGATAGGAATCACTTTCTTCCTGAAGGATCACGAAATCACCTTCGCAGGCTCCGGAAACCTTCATATTGCTCCAATCAATGTTCTTTGCATCTGTTGTGCCGTCATATTCACGCTCCTCCGCCTTGATGCCGGAGATCTTTAATGTCGCGGGGCTGATCACTGCGGTAGTCTCATTTTGCTGATCCGACTCTACGATGCAGTAATTATCCGCCAGGGTAACGCCATCTTGTGAGCCGATGGAAAGTACAGTGACCTCCACCTTCTTAGCTGCAGGTTTTCCGTCCTTCATCAGAACATCCTTATCCCCTGCTTCTTCTCCGGTTCTGGCTCTCAGCTTTCCGGCAGCCTTTGCTGTCAGCTTCTCATCGCCGATCACACCATCGATCTTCACATCCGTGATATCCAAAACTACATCTGTGGTACCGTTATACACCCTATCCTTGGCCTTAAATCCCGAAACCTTTACAGGTCTGGGCAGGATTTTGGCCTCGGTATTGATCTGGTTACCACTTACTGAGATCACATAATCATAGATCTTGTCTAAGGAGCCGTCCTCATTCAGAAGTTTAATGTTGTTTTCCTTATCAAACTGACACTCTTCAAAGGAAATGCCGATGGTATCAGCCACCTTCGTATCTCCCACAAGCCTTACATCCGTGATACTCTTATTATTCTCATAGAACTTGGCATTGTAGGTGATATAATCCTTGGCTGCCTTGGAAGCAAAAATGCTCGCTATCTCATCCGCATCCTCATCCAAAAGTCCGATGAATTTAGTCTGCTCAAAATTCAGGGATGCTGCAGCGGTTCCGTCATAGATCTTATCCTCTCCGATCACACCACTTTCGATGGTAACCTCTTTTGGCTTTATGACAAAATCTGCGCTGTCGGTCTGCTTCTCATAATTATCTGTCTCGATCAAGGTAACGGTTACCTTATAGGCGCCGGCCTCGGTAGGCATCTTGCTGCTCTTATAAGCCTTTCCGTTATCCATGGTGCCTTCATACAGATATTCTACATAATCCTCTATGGTATGCAGATTGTCATTCAAGATATCTTTGTTTGCATGAATATATTCATAAACAGGGGCCGCCTTTGCCGCATTGTTGTAAGTAAAGGCAAAGCTCTTTACCTTAATTCCCGTCTCATCCTTTGTCACATCATAAGGTACAGCCGTATCATCCGAAGCCTTAACGCCACTGATCACAAAATATTGCTCCAGCTTTACGATGTTCCAGGGGATCCTGACTGTTCCTTTATAGTTGTTCCGACCCGTGATCTCGATCACATAGTCTTCGTTTCTGTTCTCGATGGCTGAGGTATAATTCTGGGCGGTATAGTCACCTCTTCCGATGCCGATATCTGCAAGGGCATCTCCGTTTTCTTTATCACGTGCTTCCCTTTGCATCACTTCGCCGGCAATGCCCTGCTTCCATTCCAGAACAGGCGGATATTCATATCCGGTATAGCTCATCAGATGCGCCCAAAGCTCTACGCCTTTATCCGGCAACGGGTTATCCAGCGTCATGGACCGATCTGAGATGGAAAGTGTTGTCAGATCCAAAGGGCTGATGGTAATGGCTGCGACTCTGCCGGGATCATCCGCCTTCACCTCATAGTTGGGATTGTCATATTCCCCGGCGGTAATGGTGATATCGCTTCCGTCACGGCTGGCGTTTACCGCACCCCAATCATCCTGCTTATAGTCAGCCGGCGCAGCCTTAAGACTGTTCTTCTTGCGCTCAGGAAGGATGTCTGTCTTTGCGTTTTCTGCGGCCGTTCCAACTACAGTGCCGTCTTCCTTTCCGGTATAAGGATTTGCATAAGCATCCCCGTACACATCAAAGCCTGCATAAGCAATACTGTCTCTTCTGACGTTGCAGACATCCGTAACGCCTGCTTCGTTTTTGCACAGATCCAGAACGGTAAAGACAGGGGTCTGGTCAAGATTGTTAAAGGTCAGATCCTTGATCTGATTGCCGCTTACGGTGCTCCAGGCCATTCCCACTTCCTTGGGATCCACCCTATAGTCATGTTTGGGGGTAGGCGTCAAAAATGCTTTGTTGGCAGCCAACGTATAGTTGATATTGTCGATGGCCGTTGCATTTACATAGTATGTGCCCGCATCCCTGGGAGCTCCTTGTTCGTTGGCCTGTCCCGCTGCCAGCTTCAGGTTCCTGATGGCCTCGCTGTCCTTGGATCGGTTCGCACGAGTATCTCCGTTATAGGTGTATTCCGTAACATTCACCACATCGGGCTTTTGGTCCTTTACGTCCGCTCTCGTCACATTGTTGATCACGACTGCGGAAAGGATATTATTGGTTCCGTTGTAGGTCATCTGAGTGGGATTGTTGTCCCATGCAGGAGTAGCCGTATCATTCTGCGATACGCTCCAGCGCAGATCCACCACTCTGGGGTAAATGGTAAAGGTAGTGGATTTTTCCGCCGCGAGATAATGCTCGGTCTCATCCACATGTACGGTAACGGTATAGTCTCCGGCATCGATGGGGGCAAGCTCGCTCTTTTCGTACTTGGTTCCGTCAAGCTTCGTTCCTTCATAGGTAATGGAGAAGCCACATCCGTTTTCCAGATCCGCTTCAGGCTTTGTCACATCTCTGGGGGTTACGTTTTCCTTGGTAGGAGTGATACCGTCGTTACCTCCGGTGGTTGCCACGATCATAAAGGCAAAGTCGTTCTTTCCGAATTCTGTGTCACCCTGAACATCTGTGTCAAAGGGATCGCCGGAATTAAAATTCTTAGGAGTCACATTGTTTTGGACATCATTTGAAATGACGTAGCGCTGTCCGTCATAACCATGCTCATCGCTTTCCATTAAGTAGATATCACGTCTTGCCTTCAAAAGCAGCCAGGAATCCGTAACAGATCCCTTATAGTTTCCGCGTCCCGTAAAGAGCACGATCTGCTTTCCGATCTCATTGTAGGAATTGGTACTGAGGGCATAGTCCGTACTCTCCACCAGATTCACTACATCGTTTTGTCTGTTTTGGGGAGTCTGACAGGATGTATCCGTTGCAAATCTTTCCACTTCCTTCCAGATGGATTCCCCGCTTGCATCCTTACTCCAGGTCTTCTCTTTGGGGGTCACCCAGCATTTGATAAAGGTCTTATCCGTGAGGTTTCTGGGATAGATTTTTTCCTGTGAAAATGCCTGACTCTTATTTTCCGCCAAAACTTCAGCGGTTTTATCAGTTGCTGACAGCGTGATGGTCTTAGCCACGCCGGGACCGCTCTGAACCTGCACATCATAGTTGGGGTTGGTCAGATAGATCTCATCGATGAGAACATTTTTGTTCTCCACAAGACCGTTATGGATCTCATTATTCTCATAGGCTACGTCCTTGCTCTTCGCATAAGAGGTGCCGTCAATAGTGCAAACAGTTGTATCACCCGCTGCTGCTTTTTTCAAAAAGTATGCTTTGGCATAGGGAACGATCTCCACGCCCAGCTTCTCAATATCCCTTAAGGGAATACCGGTAATATCTGCCACTGCCTTTTTATTTTCATCCGTTACGTTTCCGTTAAAGTCATTGATGCAGACAATATTCTCAATTTTCTTCTGATCATCGGGCTCTAAGGCACTGTAATCGATCTCGGCATCTTCCCAGTTATCATAGGTCTTGTTCTTTGCCTTCAGGCCTTTGATATAAACCTTTCGCTGTTTGATCTTAAAGTTTGCGAACGCACGCACGTTACGGTAAGAAACCGCATATTCAGCAGCTTCCTTCGGATACTTCACCTTTTCCGTAAACTTTTTATAGGTCGTGTTCTTATCTACAGCCTTTTTATCCCTGTAATCCGTCCCCTCTTCCTCCAGGTACTCGCTGTAACTGGTATCCTTATAGGAAAAGTTGGTGGGGGTCAGTTCCAGATTGTCCAACTCGGAAGCATTGATCCTGATAGGATGCTCCATTCCGTCATAGGTAACCTCATAGTCATTTCCGCTCTTATCATCATTACGCTTTGCGGACATATCATTCTTATAGTCACTTTCAATTTCCACTGCCAACAGCTTCAGATAAGTCTGCGAACTGATCGCTTTTTTATCACCCTTCTTCATATAGGTGAAACTGCCGTTTCTATTGGTGGCATCAAAAAGCACACGGTTGTCTTTGGCATAGATCTCAAATTTGTTTCCACCTACACCCTTGCTGTTGGAAAGGATCACGGCACCCCTGCTTCCCACGTTTAACAGGGCTCCCTTATCGCTGGATGCATACAGGCATCCATTACCGCCTGTAATCTCCACAAGCGCATCCTCCTTTACGGTCAGATAGCACTCATTCTCCATACGAATGCCATAGTTGCAGGTTGAGCCTGAACCGACTTCCGTACACTGAATGGTAAGCTCACCGAAAGCATCCGGATCCGGTTTCAGCGCCTCGGGAATGGCCACTTCCTCAGCAGAGCCGCTGTTTTCCGATACTATACTTGCTTCCTCGACAGCTGCAGGCTGATAAATAATGTCCAGATCACCCTTTGCATCAATGGCCGTATTATTGGATTTGATGGAGGCATCTCCTTCCAATACGATGGTCGTACCGGCTTTCAGCGTCATAGCGGCTTCCAGTCCCGTTTCGTAATTGAGCGTAAAGCCGTCCTTCAGGATGAGCTGCTTTTCTGAAGCCTTCCACTCCCATCCTTCCGTCTCGCTTTTGTCGTCCACATTACTTGCATTGTCAGTCAGCTTAAGGGGCTGGGTCCTGGCGGTATAATCCGCCAAAACGTCAGTCTGGGTCCAAAAGCCGGCTAAGAGTAATGTGATCGCCGATAAAACAATCAATCTCCAACCCTTTCGCATAACGTTTCCTCCTTGCATATAATTTATAAAAAAACATCCGCAGAAAGCATCGGCATCCGAATGGCGCCGACATTCCCTGAGGATGTTTCTTATTCGCACAAAAAAGACACAGGATATACCTCTCCCTGTTGTCTGTCTGCCACAACTCTCTGTATTTTTGACTTCCGTGTCAAACCTGTAACCCATGGCGTGTCTCCCTATTTTTTTACAGGTTGCCGCCTAACTTTCCAGTAGTTGAAACTACAATTTGCAGTCCTGATTCCCTAAAAAAAGAAATATGGTCTGTATCGACCATAAACATATGTCTATTTTACTTGACAAGCTTTTTCTTCGCTATGTGTCCGAAGCCGCTTTTTTTCCAACCAAATTCATTTTACTCACTATTTTTGCCTTCCCAGACCCCTATGATTCAAAACGACCTCATGCTATACTAAACAAAAGTGATGATCCCTGTGTGTTCACAGGTTTTCACCAAAAAGGCTCTTAAACACCTTATTTTCCACACCTCACGGTTTTTTCAGGATCTCATAAAAACGAGATCGTATGACCGGAAACTTCTGTAACATATAAAAAACAGCTTGTCCCCATGGGGACATTGCGGAGGGGATCCGTATGGAATATTTATCAACAAACGAGATTGCGAAAAATTGGGGAGTCTCCAGAAAGACCGTTACGCGATACGCAGCGGATGGGAAAATTGAAGGGGCTTATCTCGTGGGAAATACTTGGATGATCCCGGCATATGCCAGAAAAGAAGACTGTACCGCCAAAAGATCTTCAGAACACGAAAACAGTCAGGGCAGTAATGGGGATCCTGAATTTCACTTTCCCCTTTACCTGTATCTAAATTTTCAAGAACTGAAGGATACGCTGCAAAAACCCGCGGAACAGAAACTCTATACTGCCTTTGAAGAAGCACTCCTTGGCCATTACGGAGCATCCTACGATCTGGCATCTGAAGCTTTTTCCGAAGCCGAAGACCTGCCCTTTCAGATCACCTGCCTGTACTTGATGGCAAGATGCCGTCTGTATCAGAATCAATATCCCCAGTTTATGAAGCATGTGCTGCAACTGCAAAAGATCTTTGCGAAGGATTTCAGACACAAAAAAGAAATGCGGACACTACTCATCGATCTTGAAAGCTATTACAAAGGGTTCGATTCCCTGCTGAACATCTCTTTTGATTATACCTACGATTACAGCAGTGAGTCTTTCCCGATCATCACCACAATGATGCTTTACAAGCAGATCCTGCTTTCGCTCCGGGAAAAACGAAGCGTCGATACAACCATGTATGAAATGGCCTTAAAAACCTTTGAAAGCAAAGGGGTTATCTACCCTTCCATCCTGCTCAGTTCCGAGCTGGCATTCATTTTTTATAAGCAGAAACAATATAAGTTATCCGACCAGTTTGCAATGTACGCCTATGACCTTGCCCGCAAACATAACGGTTACGTTATGTTATCTGACCTGTATTCCATCGCTCCCAAGGTTTTGGACAGAGCATTAAAGCAATCGAAAAAAAGCATTGATCCCGCCCTTGTTAAGATGGTCAAGGAACATCGAAAATCTTACATCGGCTTGATGCTCTATCTGAAGAAGCCGAAGTCCTTATTCTCCTTGACCAATGACGATTTTGACTATATCCACTATGCCATCAATCAATATACGAACAAGGAGATCGCTGCCGAAAAAGGGATCAGTGAAAACTCTGTTTCCCAACACTATACAAAGCTGTATCGTTCTTTTAATGTGGGCAACAAAAAAGAACTGGTGGATGCTTTTATTGAGCGTCTGGACCAATACTGACCAAGCGGCCTCTCGCCGTCGGAGGGCCAGATCTCGTCCGTCGTTTTATTCGTATGTAAAAAACAGCCGCTGCAAACGCAGCGGCCGTTTTATCCAATCTCTTTTCTTATAATGCTTCTCAGCCCTTCTCCAATGCCAGGGTTCTGGTGGTCAGATCGCAAACCTCAGCAGGTCCGAAGTACTGGATTGCACCGGGATACAGGAAGCAGGTCTTCTCTGCCCACTCTTCTCTGTGTGCCTCGAAGTACTTGAAGGGAGCGCCGTCAAGCTCAACCAGAGCCTTTCTGATAACCGGCTTGTCCTCACCGTTTCTTCTTTCCATGTTCATCATCTTGGTGATGGGCATACCGCCTGCTACCCACTCCTCAGCAGGTTTGGACAGGTTGGAAACCTTGGAAAGATATC
>JAEEKV010000031.1 GCA_016282595.1 Lachnospiraceae bacterium | reverse complement strand
CGGCTCTTTGAGATCGCCAATGTTTATCTGCCGAAGGCGCTGCCTTTGACCGAGCTTCCGGATGAGCGTTCCACCCTGACAATGGGAATGTTCGGAGATGGTGATTTCTTCACGCTGAAGGGTGTTTTGGAGCAGCTGTTTGATGAGCTGGGCCTGCAAAAGACAAAGGAATATGATCCCTCCGACAAAAAGCCTTACCTGCATCCGGGCAGACAGGCGGATATCGTATATGAAGGCAAAAAGCTGGGGTATCTTGGTGAGGTACATCCCAATGTGCTCGACGCCTATGAGATCGGAACCAGAGCCTATGTGGCAGTGATTGATCTGCCGGCAGTGCTTCCGTTTGTTACCTTCGACCGCAAGTATGCGGGCATCGCCAAGTATCCGGCTGTGACAAGAGACCTTTCCATGGTCGTACCGCACGAGATCCGCGTGGGCGAGATCGAAAAGATGATCTCCCAGCGTGGCGGCAAGCTCCTTGAGGAGTGCAGACTCTTTGATGTATATGAAGGAGACCAGATCAAGGAAGGCTTTAAGTCTGTAGCATATTCTCTGTCCTTCAGGGCAAAAGACAGAACCCTGGAAGAGGCAGATGTATCCGCAGCAATGAAGAAGATCTTGAACGGCCTTGAGTCTATGGGAATTGAGCTGAGAGCATGAAAAAATCAGATTTTAACTATGAACTGCCCAAGGAGCTCATTGCGCAGCATCCCCTAGAGGATCGGAGCAGCTCCAGGCTACTGTATGTAAACAAAGAAAGTGGAGATCTAAAGCATCTCCACTTTCGTGATATCGTAGAGTTTTTAAAACCCGGAGATTGCCTGGTGCTGAACAACACCAAGGTGCTTCCTGCCAGGCTTTACGGAAGACGGGAGGATACCGGAGCTGTAGTGGAGGTATTACTTCTTCGCCGCCGGGAACTGATGCTTTGGGAAGTATTGGTAAAACCTGGTAAAAAAGCAAGACCGGGCATGAAGCTGGTGTTTGGAGAGGGCGAGCTTCGGGCTGAGGTGGTGGATATCGTTGAGGAAGGCAATCGTCTTATTCGATTTGACTGCGACGGTGTCTTTGAAGAGGTTCTTGACAGGATCGGTCAAATGCCTCTGCCTCCCTATATCACGGAAAAACTGGAGGATCAGAGCCGATACCAGACCGTCTATGCCAAAGAGGAAGGCAGCAGCGCTGCGCCTACGGCGGGACTGCATTTTACGCCACAGCTCCTGGAGCAGGTAAAAGAGATGGGGGTAAAGATCTGCTACGTCACCCTTCATGTAGGTCTGGGAACCTTCCGTCCGGTGAAGGAGGAAAACATCCTGGATCACCATATGCATACGGAATGGTATGAGATCACTCCCGAGTCAGCAGAGATGATTAACAGCACCAAAGAGGAAGGTGGCAGAGTGATCTGCGTGGGAACTACATCGGTTCGTACCATTGAGAGTGCAGCTGAGCCGGATGAGAAGATCGGCTATAGGGTAAAGGCCCAAAGCGGAGATACCAGCATTTTTATCTATCCGGGGTACGAATTTAAGATCCCCAACGGCCTTATTACCAATTTTCACCTGCCGGAAAGCACATTGATCATGTTGGTCAGCGCCCTTGCCGGAAGAGAGCATATTTTGCACGCTTATGAAGAGGCGGTAAAGGAGCGATATCGGTTTTTCTCCTTCGGAGATGCCATGTTGATCCTGTAATTCGGGTGTTTTTTGGTGATTTTTACACAAAATGCCCAATTTATTTACCGAATATGTCAAAATTTCGGTCATTTTTGCCTAATTGCTTGTAAAAAAGGGCATATTTTGATAAAATACAGAAGTACGAAAAAGTTGATATCCAAATGGGAAAGGCATCTTTTGGACGGAGGAAGCAAAATGGATGATAGAAGAAGAAGCAAACGTCTGGAGCTGGAAGCAAAGCTCGTGATGAAGAGGCTGTCCGACGGGGATGCATTTTCCGAGGAGGTTGCAATTCAGATCATCGACGTATCAAAGACGGGCGTCGGTTTTACCTGTGATAAACCTCTGGAGATCGGCGCCGTATATGAGGGGTATCTGACAATCTGGACCAAGGAAACGATCCATGCATTTATTGAGATCGTACGTATCATCAAGGAAGAGGATACATTTTCCTATGGCGGCATTTTTATCGGAATGCCGGAAATGGACGCAGCAAGAATCGCGGTTTATGATCTGGTTCAGGAATCAGAGAAACAGAATTCTTAAGAAAGAAAGGGCAAGACTATGAAGTGTTTTATCTGCGGAAAAGATTCAGTCGGTGAGGTTTGCAACTCTTGCATTCGTGATGAGCAGGGGTTTTACAACAGAGATTACCAATATAAGGAAGGCCTTTTGGTAAAGAAAAAGGAGGACTTTCGTATCAATATCACCAATGCGCGTGTAAACGGTATCGCAGTGGTTAGTCCTTATGCCAATGGTATGAATGCAAAGGTAGATAACTTTAACCACTGGATCGGTGCGGTTGAGGAGATCGGCGAGAGTTCCTATAACGGAAAGCCCGCTCCCTATATCCACATCAAGGTTCCCGGTGGTATGGAGCGTTATCTGATCTTCCCGCAGCTTGATGATGTGGCCGGCGTTCGCGGCGCCATCGACAAGGCTAAGAGCAATAAGATCGCAGCGCCTGCAACAGCACCTGTATTTACCGCGCCCACACCTGCACCGGCACCCAGACCGGCTATGGCACCCAGACCGGCTGCTCCTGCGCCGGCTGCTGCAGCACCTGCAGCTTTGGATCCCGCAAAGCAGGATAAGCTGAATAAGTTGAATGCACTGCTGACCAGCGGAATTCTGACCCAGGCAGAGTATGATGCGGAGAAGGTGAAGTTGGGGTTATAAAAGAAAGAGATTTATACCTGCTTACCCTGAAAAAAAGCATCCTCTAAAAATGCTTTTGTATGAGATGAGATTTATACCTGCTTACCCTGAGAAAAATGCATCCTCTAAAAATGCTTTGCATTTTCAGAGGATGTTTGGCTTCGCCAAATAAAACCGGATATAAATGTGCTCCTGTATGCGAGCATACGAGCGCATTTATATCCGGTTTTACTTTTCTCAGGGTAAGCAGGATACGGGAGTCGAACCCGCCTATCCAGCTTGGGAAGCTGGCGCACTACCGATGTACTAATCCTGCATCAAGCTTTTTTATTTTATCGGTTTTGAACATTTGTGTCAAGTAGCAGTTAAAGGATCTTGCAGCCTACGATTAACCGCCAAGGGAGGTGGAATATGGAGCAGAACCTGAATCAGGAAGCCTTTAACCAGATCGCCCTAACACTGGGGAAACATTTTGATAATCTGTACTATGTGGATCTGGAAACAACGCAGTATTCGACCTATGTTTCTTTGAAACAGTTTAAAGAACTGGATACACCCCAGGAGGGGGAGAACTTTTTCGAAATGGCCAGGGAGATCGCCGAGAAATATGTGCATCCGGATGATCTTGAGGACATTCTGCAAACCTTTCAAAAGGACACCATGATGGAAAGACTGTCCAGAAACCGGCCATTTTCCATGGATTTCAGACTTGTTTTCGGCGGGCGTATCGTACATATGCGTCACATCGAGATCGTGTGCGAGGATAAGAAGCATTTCCTTTGCTGCCTGGAAAACACTGAGGATGAGCATCGTAGGAATTTAGAGCAAGAGCGTGATCTGGAGTCCGCTAAGCGTATGGCAAGGCGCGATGCTCTGACCGGGATCCGGAATAAGAATGCCTTTGAAGAGTTTGCCCAGCAGGTCAATGAGGATATGAAGATCACGGGCGGCGCCTATCAGTTCGCCGTAGTGATGTGTGATATCAATGATCTGAAAAGGATCAATGATACCAGGGGACATAGCTTCGGAGATGAGTTCATCCAGCGGGCCAGCCGGATGATCTGCGATGTCTTTGAGCACAGTGCGGTTTTCCGCATCGGAGGCGATGAATTTGTTGTGGTTCTCAAGGGCAGAGACTATGAGAACCGTGACAGTCTTTTGGGAAATATGAAAAGTGAATCACGGGCAAACAGCAGATCTCTTACAGGACCTGTAGTGGCCTGTGGTATGGCAGTATATGATCCGGATAATGATCAAAGATTTTCCGAAGTCTTTGAGCGTGCTGACAAAGAGATGTATGAGGACAAGGGAAGGCTGAAAAATGAAAAGGCCAGAGGGGCCATCTTCAGTCACAATCAGGTTGGGGAACGGATCCCCACAGAGCGAAAACGCCTTCTGGACGGTATGTTCGGTGCCCTATATACCATCGCAGGTGAGGGCTTTGTATATTTAAATGACCTTCGGTATGACTATTCCCGCTGGTCACTGCCTCTGGTAGATGAATTTAAGATGGAATCGGAATACATGTATCATGCCGGCACACTTTGGGAAAAGCACATCCATCCGGATGATCTGGAGGTGTACAAGGAGGCTGTGCATGCGGCAGTATCCGGCAAGGGGGAGGTTTTGCCCATCACCTACAGAGCCAAAAGAGGGGACGGAACCTACGGCGTATATTCCACCAGGGCCTTTATCTTAACGGACTGCAACGGATGTCCGGAGTATTTCGGCGGAATCATTATTCAGCAATAACAGGTTTACGGGATTATGAAACAGGAACGAAACTATATGGTAGAGGTTTGGCGCGTGATCTTTTGCCTGGTGGTACTGGGCTTTCATTTCTGCGCCAAATTTGATCTGCCATATTTTCATATCGGCTATTTGGCGGTGGAGTTTTTCTTCCTGCTCAGTGGCTACGGCATTTACCGAAGCTATCGATATTATGAGGATAAGGGCTATAAGAAAAACCGGATCAATTACCTCTTTGCCAAGACGGGCCGGAGATTTTCGAGATTGTATCCTTTGTATCTTTGCAGTATGTTGTTTATGATGCTGGTAAAGGTGTTCATCACCCATCAGCTTCCCATGAACGGTTTTTTGGGATATGCGAAAAGATGCTGGGCCGAGTTTTTCATGCTCCAATGCGCCCCCTTAGGCGGCGAGGTAATGATCTCAGCCAACTGGTATGCAGCTGTACTGTTTGGGGGAAGCATCATTTTGTTGGCATTTGTGCTCCTGTTTCGGGAAGTGGGGGCTCTTTTGTTTTGCCCGGTGATCGGCATCGGTATTTATACCT
>JAEEKV010000280.1 GCA_016282595.1 Lachnospiraceae bacterium | reverse complement strand
AGATTGTCGTTAAGGTCGGAAAGAAGAAAGAAAACCAGAAATATATAAAGAAGTATAAGAAGATATTTACTAAGAAAAATGTTGGAAAGAAAGTAACCTTACGATAATCTTATATCTTGACCCGGGAAGATTAAGTATTTGGTGATTGGAGGGAAATGATTATGAAGCGCACAAACGGCTTTGCGATGAAAATGAGTGAGGATTGGCTTCAACTAATAAGGAGTTGGATGCTGTGTTTTGTTTTGTGCATGACAATCGTTTTGCCGTTTCTATCAATCAATGTGAAGGGCGA
Organism: Lachnospiraceae bacterium; assembly: GCA_016282595.1. GTDB lineage: Bacteria > Bacillota > Clostridia > Lachnospirales > Lachnospiraceae > RGIG7926. The sequence continues at coordinate 5,507 of JAEEKV010000280.1, read as the reverse complement.
GGAGCCGGCAACTGAAACGGCCGAAGAAGTGGTTGATGTACAAGCGGATGACGTTTTAAGTCATTTGACAATTGTCGATCCTGAAAGCAAACTCAGTAGTGATGCGCGTGCCAGGATCAATGAGATCTTTGAAAAAGCATTTCCTAAGATTTGGGAGTATTATCATGGAGGCGCCATTTGCGATGTAACTGTGGAAGTTACAAAGATAGGCAGTAATCCGGCGTATACTGCAGGACGAAAAGTGACAATAGACTATGAGTATGCAAATTCTAATATTGCGGATGCTGATTTTTTTACTCATGAGCTTGTACATGTGGCACAGCTTTCTGATGTCGGTACTTATGAGGCGCCCACATGGTTGACAGAGGGAATCGCAGACTTTGGAAGAAACAAGTTCGGATTATACAATGCTGAGTCTGGATGGAAGCTATGGCCCCCTGGGGAAACGGATTATTATACGGATTCTTATACTACAACAGCATCGTTTTTGAATTGGATCGAAAAAAATAAAAAGACCGGCTTCGTAAAAGAGATCAATGCCATTATTCAAAGTAATACATTTACCTTAGATACATTTGAGGAGCTGGCCGGTGCAGATGTGGATTCCTTATGGGATCAGTATCTGACAGCCAATGGTATCACGGTCGATGTATTGCCGGTTACAGTGCCTGAAACGAAACCGATTCCGGCAGGAACAGATCTGTCAGCCTATTTGACGATTACGGATAAAGATGGGTCTTTGACAGAGAAGATGAGGAATGATATCAAGAAAGTTTTTTTGGCAACATATGGCAAGATTATAGAGGAATACAATTATGGAACGCTTTATCCCGTTTTGATTGAAGCAGATGCCTCTTATGACGGCGTGGCCTATACGGATTGTGAACATCATAAGATCGTATTTAGCACCAAATACCTGGGGGAACATCCGGAAGATTATGATTTCTTTACACATGAGCTGGTGCATATTGCCCAGAATTATCAGGGCAACATTCCCGGATGGCTGACGGAAGGAATTGCGGATTACGGACGGGATCAGTTCGGTATCAACAATGATAAAGCAGGGTGGTTTGTTCCTCTATTCTTACCCGATATGGACGGATTGGATAAAGGATATAAGGATGCGGCCGGATTTCTGAAATGGGTTGCTGCAACTTACGGAAAAGAAACCTTGCAAAAGATCAATGCTGTCTGCAAAGATGGGTCCTACAGGCCGCAAATATGGAGACAACTAACCGGTGATTCCATAAGCCGCTTGGAGATGAAATACAGAATTGCAAAACCGACCCCACAATGGGTTCAGAAAGCAGGCATGACGGTCCCGGATCTGGAATTTTTGGATACAAAAGGAAATCATGTTTTCCTTTCATCCTTTAAAGGGAAACCGATCCTGATGTTTTGGGGAAATTGGGATAAAACGAATATATATGGCAATATTGATAATGCCATAAAATTTCACAAAGAGTACGGAGATAAGATCAATATTCTTTTTGTATATTTCTTCCAGGGATTTTCTCCGATACAGGATCTGCTAAAAGGGTATAGTGAGGCGGATCTGGCAGGAATCACTTTTTTGAACGACCCGGAGGTGAAAAGCCTCATGTTTACCTTCGGGAAAAGAGAAGAAAATGGTATTGGGATCGGTTGGCCAAATATTGTGGTAATGGATGCGGATCTGAAGCTTTTGTTTGGGGAACACCAGGGATGTATTTACTATCCCGATAAAACCGGTGATGAATTGAATGAGCGTGAAAAAATAGCGGATGATTGTCTGACAAGGTTGGTTTACCCGAATGGAAAAAAACCGAACGCAGAGGAAGGAAAGAGCGATTATACGGTAATACAAGATATAGATGGCAGATCGATAGTCGAGTATTCTCCTTCACCTGATGAAACTGCATCTAGTGTTGTGATTCCGAACAATGTGAAAATAGATGGAAAGGAATATGCTGTTGTTTCCGTTGAAAAAGAAGCATTCCTTGGCAACAAACATCTGAAAAAGATTAAGATCGGAAATAAGGTTGAGTCGATAGGAGAAAAGGCTTTTTCCGGATGCAGTAATCTGACATCGGTTACCTTTAAGGGGAATTCTCTGAAGGAAATCAAAAAGGAAGCCTTTGCTAACTGTAAAAAGCTGAAATCCATAGATTTGGGCCAGAATGTACGAAAGATCGATGCAGCTGCCTTTAAAAACTGTAAGTCATTAAAGAAAATTGTGTTTCACGCAAAAGCAGGAAAACTGAAAATTACAAAAGGAGCTTTTAAAGGGATCAACAAAAAGTGCAGGATCATCGTGCCTAAAAAGCAGTATTTGAAATATGTAAAGCTACTGAAAAAGGCCGGAGTTTCTTCCAAGATAAAAATATTGAAGGGATAAATAAAAAAGAGGGCAATGAGGACAATACTATGAACATCAATATGACAGAATACGAATCATTTCTCAGGGAAAACAGGATCAAGGTCAACGGCTATCTGAACAAAGTGCTTTGGCTGTTTGCTTTCACAGGACCGGCCATCGCCGCAGGGATCAAGGGCGGGATCTTTAAAGATATCACTTATACCACATGTATCAGTATCTCCGTTGTACTGATCGTGATGTCGCTGATCCATATGTTTTTGTATCAGCTGCACCCCAGCAAAACCTTCACCTGTGTGTTCGCCTTGACCACGCTTGATTTACTCATCGCGTACATGTTTTATTCTCATGTAAGCATCTATATCACATGGTTTCTGGTGCCGCTATTAAGTCTCCTGTTTTGCGATAAGGGGTTGTATTTCTATACGGTGATCATGAATTACATTCTGATGCTGGCATCCACCTGGCTGTCAGCGCCCTATGAAGCTACGCTGAGACCCGAGTATGATTCTGTAATGGCCTATTATATGGACATCATGAGCGGATTTACCATTGAATCCCTTATCATGTTTTCAGGTGGCTACATTATCGGAAAGCTGACCCTGGATTACTTCAAGGGACTTTTTGAGCAACACAATCGCATTATGAGTCAGGAAAAGATCATGGCGGAAAAAATGAGACTGCTGGATTCCATGGCAGAGATCTATGATAACGTAAACCTTCTTGACTATGAAACGCAGACAGAGCAGTCCCTGCGGGATGCGGAGCAAAAGAAATTCGGTGTGGATCTGACGTCGCAGACACATACCCTGCTAAATCAAAAACTGAAAAATCAGGTAATGCCGGATCAGGTGGAGGACTTTTTAAACTATACCAATATCAAAACACTGCGATCCAGACTGGCACAAAAGAAGCTCATCAGTGCGGACTTTATCGACGTGGTTTCCGGATGGTTCCGGGCGCAGTACATTACGGTAGATGCCACAGAAGACGGGATACCCACATCCATTATTTATACCACTCGAAATGTGGATGAAGAGAAAAGAAGGGAAGAGAACCTGATCCGAATCTCCATGACGGATGAAATGACCAGACTCTTTAACCGCAGATGCTTTGATGAGGATCTTCAGGTTATTAAGGAAAGCCCCCTTGCTTCTGATTTTGTGGTATTTTCCCTGGATGTAAATGGACTGAAGACCGTCAATGATACGAAGGGACATGCAGCAGGAGATGAGCTCATTAAGGGCGCTGCCAACTGCCTGGCCCTCACCATAGGACATATGGGAAAGGCTTATCGAACAGGCGGTGATGAATTTATGGCCATCGTTCATACAGAAAACCCTGAGGCTATACGAAATGCCATCCATGATCGCGCAAAGGATTGGCGGGGAGTCTATACGGATGAGATCACCATGTCTATAGGCTATGCGGCATATCAGGATCACCCGGATGCGACTTTGGATGATCTGGAGCACATTGCGGATGAGGATATGTATAAGGAGAAGGATCGCTTCTATAAGGAGCGGGGCCTGGACAGAAGAGCGCACTGACGCTCCGGGTGACAGGTGGCGTTTTAAGGTGGTATAATACCCACGAGATTTTAAGAAAGGAATTACAAAACAGAAATGGATCAAAACGGCGGAAGACAGAAACGAGTAACAGACGGCGGAAAAGGCGTTCATAAGCAGGGCGCCGGCCTGGGCACAGGTCCGGTAGGAAGATCGGACGGCTATTCCGGACGCGGCGGCAGCAACCGTGACGGTGGCGGATATGGCGGCGGCCAGGGCTCCGGCGGTGGCGGCATGATGAAGATCATCATTATGGTGATCGTACTGCTTCTCGGCGGTGGTGGAGGCGGCGTAGCGCTGCTTTCCGGCGGTGGAGACAGTGGGGACCAAGGCGCCTATGTACAGCAGGCTGACAACACCCAATCCGGTGCAGGCCAGAGCGATTCGGGCACAGTAACACCCACAGGTCAGAGCAGTCAGAGCGGCAGCCAGGCGACTTCTTTGTTTGGTGCTCTGTCAGGTTTTACCGGAAGCAATAACGTATCCAATGGTTGGCAGGATGGTACCTCCAACACAGGTAAGCTGGATCGCACCGTTTCTCCCGAAGCCCGTGAAAAGAGAACCAAGATCAAAGGAAACGGCACCGACACCGTAACCATTATGGTCTATATGTGCGGAACCGATCTGGAGAGCAAGCATGGTATGGCATCTAACGACATTGCCGAGATGTGCAAGGCCTCCCTTTCTGAGAATATCAATATCATCATCTATACAGGCGGATGCCGGCAGTGGAAGACCCAGGGCATCAGCAACAGCACCAACCAGATCTATCAGGTGAAAAACGGCGGCTTGCAGCGTCTGGTAGAGGATGACGGTGCCAGGAAAATGACAGATTCGGCTACCCTCACAGGTTTTATCAGGTTCTGCGATCAGAACTTTCCTGCAGATCGTAAAAACCTGATCTTCTGGGATCACGGCGGCGGATCCATCAGCGGCTACGGATATGATGAAAAGTATCAGGGTGCAGGCTCCATGGATCTTGCGGGCATTGACAGGGCGCTGAAAAACGCAGGCGTCACCTTTGATTTCATCGGTTTTGATGCATGTCTTATGGCAACACTGGAAACGGCTCTGATGCTGGATCCCTATGCAGACTATCTCTTCGCATCCGAGGAGACGGAGCCCGGTATCGGCTGGTACTACACCAACTGGCTTACTGAGCTTTCCGCCAATCCTTCCATGGAAACTTTGGAGATTGGAAAAAATATCTGCGATGATTTCGTTTCTACCTGCGGGCTGCGCTGTCAGGGGCAAAAGACCACCCTTTCGGTCATCGATTTGGCGGAGATTTCCCGTACCGTACCGGAAAAACTCAACGGTTTTGCCCAGGATACGGGAGATATGATCCGAAACGACGAGTTCCAGACCGTCAGCCATGCAAGAGCCCAGACCAGAGAGTTTGCAACCTCATCTAAGATCGACCAGATCGACCTTGTAAACTTTGCAAATAACCTGGGAACCCAGGAAGCATCGGCCCTTTCCGATGCCCTATTATCCGCAGTAAAATATAACAGAACCTCTACCAATATGACCAACGCCTACGGCGTATCCATTTACTTCCCGTACCAGCGTACCGGAAAAGT
>JAEEKV010000279.1 GCA_016282595.1 Lachnospiraceae bacterium | reverse complement strand
GTCCGTATGATGAGAACCATAGCGGTTGATATGACGAATGGCCTGCTCCGCATCCTCAACTACCTTCACGGAAGCGATGAGGGCAAGATACTCCTTGAACTCTTCCGTATCCACTTCCTCCAGCATGTCGTCGCTGCCCTGCTCACATGCCTTCAAAATTCCTGCCGCCTCTTTTTCCGCACGCAGCTTGATACCCTCTTTTTGGAAGGCCGCATAGAGCTTCGGTAAAAACTCCTTTGCGATATCCTGATGTACCAGGATGGTTTCTACTGCATTGCAGGCTGCCGTATATTGGGTTTTGGCATCTACCAAAATGGGGATGGCTTTTTCCTGATCCGCATCTTTATCGATATAGATATGACAGATGCCGTCTGCATGTCCCATAACAGGGATGTTGGTATGATCCATGATGTAGCGCACGAAGGCATTGGAGCCTCTGGGGATCAGAAGATCCACATCTTTGTCGCATTGCAGCAGCTCGTCGATCTCGCTGTGAGTCTCTGCCAGAAGCAAACATCCCTTGGGCATTCCGGCTCCGAGAACTGCTTCCTCAATCAGGGCAAAGAGCTTACGGTTGGTGTTGGCTGTTTCCTTGCCGCCCTTTAAGATGGCGCAGTTTCCGCTTTTGATACAAAGGGAAGAAATCTGGATCATAGCATCCGGTCTTGCCTCAAAGATTACACCGATGACACCGATGGGGCAGCTGACTCTCTGAAGCACCAAATCCGCATCCAGTTCTCTGTGGATCGTCATCTTTCCGATGGGATCCGGCAGCTTTTGCAGCTGCTCAAGGCCTGAGAGCACATCCCGCAGCTTTCCTTCATCGAATTTCAGTCGCTTGATGACCGCAGGGGCCACACCGTTATTTTCTGCATATTCCAGATCCTTATGGTTTTCCTCAAAGATCTCCTCCTTATGCTCTACAAGGGTTTTGGCCACTGCATCCAGTGCATCGTTTCGCACCTTCTCGCTGGTTGCCGCAACGTAAGGGGAAACCTCTTTCATTTGCCTTACATCATCACGAATTGCCATGTTTTATCTCCTCTTTTTTTACTTAGTTTTTTCACTTTGTATTATCATTTATCTTACTATCATATATCGATTTTTCACTTCGCATTCCCGCCGCAGATCTTCTCTGCCACCCGCAGTCCGTCAATGGCCGCCGACATGATACCTCCTGCGTAGCCTGCTCCTTCGCCGATGGGATACAGACCGGTTATCTTTGCCTGTCCATCCTCTTCTCTTGGTATTCTCACCGGAGATGAGGTTCTGCTTTCAATCCCGCAAAGGGGAACGTTGTCCGCATCAAATCCGGGGATCACTTTTCCGAACTGCTCCATGCCTTCCACAAAGGCACGGTTTATATCCTGTGGCATGATCTCATGAATGAGAGCTGTTTCCCATGCACCCTTCACAGCATCCGTAAGGGCCATGGATAAATCCCAGCTCTCGCTTTCACCGGGTGATTGTATTCCTGTAACCGCCTTTCGAAATTCTCCGAAAGGCTCCACGGGGATCCGGCCTCCTGATGCCTCATAGGCTTTCTTCTCCAGCTTCTCCTGAAATGCAATCCCGGAAAGCGGGGATGCAGTATCTTCAAAATCCTCCGGTGTCACCGAGACGATGATAGCGGAGTTGGCAAACTTTCCTTCCCTGTCGTGATAGCTCATACCGTTTACCACGGTCTGTCCCGGCTCGGAGGAACTGTTTACCACATAACCTCCGGGGCACATGCAAAAGGAATACACCCCTCGCCCCATACTTGTTTTTGCCGTCAGTTTATAGTTAGCAGCGCCTAACTTTTTTAATATGCTTTCCGGTTGCTTTCCATACTGGCTTTCATTGATGAGGTTTTGCGGATGGATCACCCGAAAGCCAACTGCAAAAGCCTTGGCTTCCATTTCAATTCCCCCATCATACAGCATCCGGAAGGTATCTCTGGCGCTGTGACCGATGGCAAGGATCAGGGTGTCTGTTTCAAAGCTTCGGATGCCCTCCGGCCCCTCTGCTTCGATCCCCGTAACTTTTCCTCCTTCGGTCAGAAGCTTTGTCATCTTCGTTTCAAACAGGACCTCTCCGCCCATCTTTATGATGGCTTCCCGGATGTTTTTCACCATGCCGATCAAAAAGTCCGTTCCGATATGCGGCTTTTGCTGATACAGAATATCTTCGGGAGCTCCCATGCTGACAAAGAGCTTTAAGATCTCCTTGCAGCGTCCTTCCTTATCCTTGATGAGGGTATTGAGCTTTCCATCCGAAAAGGTCCCTGCACCCCCTTCTCCAAACTGTACATTGGAAAGAGGATTCAGCTCACCCTTCTCCCAAAAGGTTTCCACCAGCTTACTTCTCTTATCCGCATCGCAGCCCCGCTCTAAGATAAACGGTCTGTATCCGGCCTTTGCCAGATAGTAGCCTGCCATCATTCCGGCAGGACCGAAGCCTACGATTACGGGGCGTTTGAAACTCTTTTCTTCACTGCTAAAAAAGTTAGCATATGCAAACTTATATGGACTCGGTGCCGGGATCACTTTTCCTGCCAACCGCCTTTGGGAAAGCAGCTTTTCCTCTGCTCTTTTGCCTTCTGAAAGTTTCACATCCACCACAAGAGAAAAGAACAATTCCGGTTTCTTTCTGGCATCCAGGCTTTCCCGGACCAGCTCACAGCTTTCGATCTTCTTTTCATCCATCTTCAGATAGGCTGCTGCCAAAGCACGCAGGTTTTCTGCTTCATATGTAATTGGAACCTTCAGCTGCGTGATCCGCACCATCTTACTATCCGTCTTTCTATCTTATGATTTCAATACAGCTTCAACCATCTTGCAATGCTTACCGGAAGTGCTTTTCCCGGTACCTGCATGAGCTCGTGGCTGTCAAAGGTATGGGTCATAACGATGCCGGTAATATAGATCAAAACACCGCAGGGTATGCCAAGACCAAGTACAGCCCAGCATCCCAAGCTCTGATAAACCACCTTTTGCAGCACAAAGGTAATGAGTCCCAAGAGCACGCTGCAAACAGCCGTCAGTACAAAGATCCGAAGCAGATCCTCCTTGAAATGATAAGCTCTCCAGACCATAACCGTCTCGATCAAAAGCATCACCAAAGCACCAATCAAAACACCGGAAAGGATCCTGCTTTGCGGCAGGATATCTGCCTGTCTTCCTGCGAAAAAGCCGCCGGCTACGGCAGATACAACCCCCAATACCAAAAGCAGGTTGGTCTTGATCCTTCCGTATCTGGAGGACAAAACGCCCCAAAGAAACATGGCAAGTCCCAGGATCAATACACACCAGATCCCCATACGCAGGGCACTGACAAACTCCGGTTTCGTATCGTCAAATAACGCCTCCGTCACAGAGGGCGTCATGGTAAGCAGCATGGTAAGATAAGGAAATACCAGATATACAAAGGATTTCATACAAAATGCGATCCGGTCTCTGATGCTTCGCATATCCCCGATCTTCAAGTCCCTTTGCACCTGCTTGTTCATGGAAATGCAGATATGTCTTGCAAGGGTCAATACCGGAACAAATACCCAAATGGAGATCAAAAAGATCATGCCCTGGTATTCTACGGAGGTAACTGCCTCAGAGGGTCTGGGCAGGATCAAAAGGCACAGCAGCAAAAGATACAGAAAGCTTCCTTCCCATGCAATGGAGTTCAGGCTTCCCAGGTAGCCTAAGATCACATCTCCTACGCTCTGCTTATTCTTCCGAAGTCCTCCGTCATAGACTCTGTGGATCTGCTTCATCATAGAGCCTCGAAGCACCAGCATTACCAAAAGTGTCACCAGATCCCCCACAAGCATTCCCAGGGAGCCAAGGGTGGAGATATAGGCGTAGTAATATTCCTGGGATCGCATGAGATCCGATACCTTTCCTGCATAGTCAAAAACCGGTGCCGAAAGGAAAAACAAAAGCACACTCGCAATGACAGGCGGAAGCAGCTTATTGATCACACAGCTGAAGGAAAAGCCCATACCGTCCAGATAACCGCCCATACCATACAAGACGATCTCCAACAATAGCACAGGTCCCAGGATCCGCAAATTGAGGGAGCATAGCGTGGTCTGAAACAAAAACAGACTCAGCTCATCTGCAAACAAAAACAGAATCCCACCGATGACCGCCGCCACGGCCAGGGTAAAGAACAGTATGATGTGATATACCTTATTGGCACTCAGGAGGGCGTCCCTGCTGCGGAAAAACCGCACCCTTCTTTGGACTATTTCCTCCATACAGTTGCCGAATACTGCGCGAAGCAGTAAAAAGATCATAAGCGGCCCCGCCAGATATGCGATGGCTCCGGTTCCTACCTTGTGTGTCAAAAGCGTCAAATACAGCAACTCAATGAGCAGTATGGGCCATTCCCATACCGCCTTAAGGCCTGCCTGTCGAATCAGGCTCCCTTTTCTCTTTCTCATATTATTAACCTTTCTGTTTCAGGACAATCGTCAAATTCAGTAGCAAAAATCCTCAGTCTTCTCTTCCGATTCCCATGCGCGAAAGAACCTCATCCTGGCGCATAAACATTTCCTTCTCCTCTTCCGGCTCCATATGATCATAGCCGAAAAGATGCAGAAAACTGTGGACCAGCAGGAACGCAAATTCCCGCTTCAGGCTGTGACCGTACTCCTTTGCCTGTGAGACAACACGGTCTGCATTGATCACAATATCTCCAAGGATCAGTTCGCCTGTTTCCTGATCCAGGTAAGCGGCCGGATCCTTTTCAACATAGGAAAAATCCGACGGCTTCTCATAATCGACAAGCGGAAAAGACAACACATCCGTGGGGTTGTCCAAACCGCGAAACTGCTTATTGTATTCCCTGATCCCTTCATCATCCGTTACCAAGAGATTTACCGAGATCTCATAGGGGCAATTCTCATACTCACACACACTTGCTGCCACATCTTTCAGCAGCGCTTCCTCATCCTCCACTGTTTTGGTTTCCGTTTCTTTTTCAACGAAGAAAGTCATAATACAGCGTTTCCTCCATAAAACATTTCTTAATGATCCAAAGCTCTTCCATGGTCAGACGGCAACGCTCCAGATAGCCGCCCTCCAGCTGTTTGGAAAACACCACCTGCACGATCTGCTCGTAGTCCAGCTGTGCATCTTTGTTTTTGTCAAACAAAAACATCACGGAAGATACCATGGCATCCGATAACAACAGGATGCCTGCCTCCTTGGAATGCAGGGGCTCCTTTCCGCCGCCATACTCCCGAAGCAGTCTTACCAGCTCTTTCGGGAACTCATTTTCCCTGGCGATCTCAAGGGTGTTCTTCAAATTGGTCTCCCCTCGCAGCTTACCGATCTTGTGGTAATACCCTCCTGCTTTGCAAAGGGCTGCATCTGCGCCGATCTTATCCGCCAGTTTTTCGCAAAAATGCGCGGTATGAACCGCATGGTAATAGGACCTTTGGTTCTTCTCCTTCAACTGGGTTAAGAGGGTGTTCTCCGGGTCATTGAGCTCTGCATACAGATCGATGACCTTGTGGATCACACGGGTTGACATATATTTCAAAATTCCTGTTAAAAGCAGGAAACTGAAAATCAAATTAAAAAGGATCAGCAAAGCACTTTTTACATCAAAGGGCTCCGCTTTTGCGCAGGCCACCACAAGCAGCAACAGGGTCTGAAACAGCAGGCTGCAAAACAGGGGCACGCCAAACAAAAAGTCGTCATCCAAAAAGGAAAACATGAAAATTCCGATACAACCGATGAGGGCGAAGGTCACAAAAACCGTAGGCTCCATCTCCGATAAAAACACCTGCAGGATCAAAAGCGAAAAGTATCCGCAAAAGGCCTGAGGCAGATCCGAGGATAACAACAGCAGCACCGCCAAAGGCAGGTAAGGCCAGCACAGGGGGCTGAAAAAGGAACATGCAAAACTGATGATCAGTCCTGCAATATAAACGATGGCAAACCGCAGCTTCTCTTTTTCCTGATGAAAACGCCAGCGTTTCCCCTTCATGCTCATCAAGAGGACAAAGTAAAAGGTCATGGAGCCGGCACCAAGCTGAATAAAGGACAAAGGCGTCCCCTTAGCCCGGGTGAGCAAAAGACGAAAGGCAAACACAAGGATGGGCGCAAAGGAAAGTCCCAGCCACAAAGCCATTTCCCGAGGGAAGGCGTTTTTACCCTTTGCGGATCCGGTAGGTGTTTCTCCTTCCACCTTCTTCTCTTCTGCGATCGGCTCTGTCTCTGTGAGATTTTGCTTCTTTGTTTTCATACTCTTCATAAGCCTTTACGATTCGTTGTACCAACGGATGTCTGACTACATCCCTTGCAGTTAAGGGACAAAATGCGATCCCCTCCACATGCTTTAATACTTCGGTTGCCACATCCAGGCCGCTTCTGACATCCGGTGCCAGATCCTTTTGGGAAAGGTCCCCGGTGATGACTACCTTGGAACCGAAACCGATTCGGGTTAAAAACATCTTCATCTGTGCCTGAGTGGTATTCTGTGCCTCATCCAAAATGATGTAGGCGTTATCCAGGGTTCGTCCTCTCATATAGGCAAGAGGCGCCACCTCGATCAATCCTTTTTCCATATTGCGGACAAAACTCTCCGCTCCCATGATCTGATACAGCGCATCGTACAAAGGCCGCAGGTAAGGATCTACTTTGCTTTGCAGATCTCCGGGCAAAAATCCCAGCTTCTCTCCTGCTTCAATGGCAGGTCTGGTGAGGATGATGCGCTCTACTTCATTTTTCTTAAATGCGCTGATGGCCATAGCCATGGCCAGATAGGTCTTTCCGGTTCCCGCCGGTCCCGTGCCGAATACGATCATGTTATCCCGCATGGCCTTTACATAGTCAGCCTGGCCTTTGGTCTTCGGATGGATGGGTTTTCCCGCCACCGTATAACTGATGCATTCGCTGTCCATTTCCTCCAAAGGTGCGTCCTCTCCGTCAGAGGCCAGATCCAGCGCATAATCGATCCGCTGCTCATCGATCTGTCCGCCCTTTCCCAGGGAATCCGTCAGGGAAAGGATCAGCTTCTCAGCCTGTGCCACTGCTTCAGGGGAGCCCTGAATGTGCAGGCATCCGTCCCTGTCCTGAAACAGAACATGCATCTGCTTTTCAATTTTCGATAAATAGGTATCATACTGGCCGAACAACGCCTGCATGGTGTCCATGTCCAGCTCTAATCTGCTTTCCGTTTCTTCTGTCATATGCTCCTCATACCTTTAAGATCAAATGATCTCCCAGATCAGGTTTCTCTTTTCTACCGTATCATTTGAAATCGTAATTGCATCCAGATAACGCTTCATTACCTTCTCAGCGTCCTCCTGGCTCTTGGCGTGAAGGATTGCGATGGTATCCCCTTCCGTTACTCTGTCTCCCACCTTCTTTGTCAGGATCAGGCCAACGGTCAGATCGATCTCATCCTCCTTGGTCTCCCGGCCGCCCCCAAGCATCAGGCAGCAGTTACCGACTTCGTCACACCGGATCTTCTGGATCAGGCCGCTTTTAGGTGCTGCAATCTCAAACTGCACCGGCGCCTGCGGAAGTTTTTCCGGCTCATAAACAAAGGATGCATCACCTCCCTGGCCGCTGATAAGATCTGCCAGTCTGTCAAGAGCGCTGGAGTCGCGGATCACGGATTCCAGTCGTTTTAATGCTTCTTCTTCGCTCTTGCAGATCCCCCCTGCAACCAGCATCTGGGTGCCCAATGTCATAACCAGTTTTGTAAAGTCCTTGGGACCTTTGCCCTTTAAGGTATCAATGGCCTCCCGAACCTCTAAGATATTGCCCACTGCATTTCCCAGGGGCTGGTCCATATCGGAGATTACCGCACGCATCTTTCTGCCTGCACCTTTTCCGATCTTTACCATCTCTTCTGCCAGGGCCTTAGAGTCCTTTAATTCCTTCATGAAGGCACCGGACCCTGTTTTTACATCCAGCACGATCAAATCTGCACCGGCTGCCAGCTTCTTGCTCATGATGGAGCTGGCGATAAGGGACATCTGATCCACCGTTGCCGTCACATCCCGAAGGGCGTAAAGCTTTTTATCCGCCGGAGCCAGGTCCGCCGTCTGTCCCATAAGAGCGATTCCAAGTTCATCTGCATTCTGCTCAAACTGCTCGATGGGAATATCCGTCCGAAATCCCGGAAAACTCTCCAGCTTATCAATGGTACCGCCGGTATGTCCCAGACCTCTTCCGCTCATCTTGGCGATGGTAAGCCCGCAGGCCGAAACCATGGGAAGCAGCGCCAGGGAGGTCTTATCTCCTACGCCGCCGGTGGAATGCTTATCCGCCTTAATGCCGCTGATCCGGGAAAGATCCAGCATTTCCCCGCTGTGGGCCATAGCCATGGTAAGCTCCAATGTCTCTGCCTCAGTCATTCCCTGAAAGCAGATCGCCATCATCATGGCTGACATCTGATAATCGGGGATCTCCCCCTTTGTAAAGCCTTCCACCATCCATTTGATCTCATCAGCGGAAAGCTCGCCTCCGGTTTTCTTCTTTACGATCAGGTCATACATTCTCATATTTGGGTCCTCTTTTTTCCTGCTTCGCAGTTGATCCGAGTAAATTCACAGTCCTCCACGCATGCTCTCGCAAACCCGATGCCAAGCATCTCAACTGCCGCTATCGCGGCTGTTTGCTCGATGTGCGTGGAGTTCCAGCTTCGCTGTCACGATCCGCACCAACAGTCCGTGTCTTACGTGCGAGCACGACGCCACGTACTGTCGGCACGTCTCAACTGCGAATTTGTAACAAGTGGTTTACAAATTGTTGTGCAGTCCTTCCGGAGATTCCTCCGTACATCATCTCCCATTTGTTGGCTTCTGCAAGGAGTGTATCCGTATCCATTTCAATGCCTGCGCGCTCCGCCAGGACGGTAACGATATGATTGAACTCCTTCTTAGCAGGCTTCTGGTATCCGATGGTAAGTCCGAATCTGTGTACCAGGGAAAGCTTTTCCTCCATGGTATCGGACTTGTGGATGCCCTCGTTCATCTGCACATCCTGTCTGTCATTCCAGGTTTCGCGGATCAGATGTCTCCGATTGGAGGTGGCATAGATCAGAACATTTTCCGGTCTGGTCTCCACACCGCCCTCGATGACAGCTTTCAGGAACTTGTACTCCGTTTCGTTTTCTTCAAAGGACAGATCATCCATGTAAATGATGAACCGATAATTTCTGTTTTTGATAGCGGCAATAATGGCCGATAGATCTTTAAACTGGTGCTTATAGATCTCGATCATCCTAAGGCCTCTGTCATAATACTGATTGACAATGGCTTTGATGGATGTGGATTTTCCGGTACCCGAATCGCCGAATAAAAGCACGTTGTTGGCCGGAAGTCCTGCAACGAAAGCCTCCGTATTGTCAATGAGCTTCTTTTTCTGGATCTCATATCCCACCAGATCATCCAGGGATACGGATTCCATATTGTTGATGGGCAGAAACTCGATGAGGGATCCGGCAGGTCTGTAAGCCCCGCTTCGTCCGATGCCATAAACTCCTGTATCTGCCTGGGCCTGTCTGATACGAAAGGCTTTGTTCAGGCCGAACATGCCAACGCCGTATTGTTCATAGAAGCCTGTCAGGATCTCAAAGAATGTATCTACATCCTGCGCCTCTGCCAGCTTTAAGGAAAGATTGTTTACCTTGCTGCTGACATTCTTGTTGTACATCAGCTCCGGCTTCCCGATGGCCTTGTAATCCTGCAGGATGGAAAAGCATCCGATCTCCAGATCCTTTTCTATGCCGGAAAAATCGTAGTGAAACAGCGTCCGGAACACCTCCAGATCGTTTTTCACAAAGGTGATGACCGAACCGTCCTTCACTCCCATCTTTTCACAGGTCACCGTAAAAGGATTCTCATTGGTGATCAAAAGAAAGGTCAGATAGTTCTGCCATAGATTCCGGTCAAAGGCGTAATCCGTCGAAACCTGCAAAATCCGTTTCACCTGGCTGTAGATCTCACTGACTAAAGTTGCCTTATCCTTACTTTTTTCCTCATATGCTCTGAAGATCTCTCCCAGCTGCACCAGGATCTCATCCTTTTGCATGCTCCCGTATAAGATCAGCTTCGCTATCTGCCTGTACATATCAGTTTCCGTCCTTTCAAAAAACACTTT
>JAEEKV010000278.1 GCA_016282595.1 Lachnospiraceae bacterium | reverse complement strand
CGCGTTTTATCCGACTATCTGGAGACGGATGTTTGATAAAATACAGGGACCTGTTTTGAAAAACACCACCTTGACAAAAGAAGGTATCGGATATCAGGCTTGTACTACGATTCTATTGTTTCTCCGATACCTTCTTTTGTCAAGGTGGTGTTTTTCAAAACAGGTCCCTGTATTTTATCAAACATCCGTCTCCAGATAGTCGGATAAAACGCGCATCCGCTTCTCCCAGGTATGTTCCCCGGCCAGAAGATATCCACGATCCGCAATGTCCTGCATCCTGTCCTCATCCGAAAGAAGCCCTCTTACAATATCCGGAATGGCTCCGATTTCTTCTCTGTTCCAGATCCTGCAGTTTTCTCCGTCTAAAAGGATCTTATCCAGCCAGACGTTGGAATCCGTCAGACAAACGCTCCGATTCAGCATGGAGTTAAAGATCCGGTCATGGGGTCCGTTTTGAAACCAGGGAAGGACATTCAGCGAAATCTTACAGTCTACGATCCGTTCCAGACACTGTGCCGAATACAGACTGTCACCGTCGATCAGATTTTCCGGATGCGAAAGCAAAAGCTCATTCCACTTATCTCCGAAGACATGCACCTTGATGCCATTGTCCGCAAGGGTCCTTATGACCTCACCACGCATATGATAACGCACATACAGATCGATAAAGGTGATGTTCTGCATGGTCTGCTTCAGATCCTCTTCTGTCAGATCCTCAATTTCCCTTCGAAGAAATTTCTCCACCACCGCTTCCACCGTCTGATCCGGATGGGACAACAGATACTCGATCATCTCATAGTAAAATGCAGTATATTCCTCATCCAGGCGCGTGATATACTTCTCAAACCGTTTCGGGGAGGCGTAGTTTCCCGTAAACAGGACATCTATGCTGCGCTCCCTGATAGCGGGCGCTTTCCGGGGCGTTTCTTTCTTTTGCTCAAAGTCCGTATGTCCGTCCCTCTCTGCCGTATAAAGCTCCGTGCCCGCCAGCGGCAAAAAAGGTCCCATTTTGACTTCGGGGAAAAAGCGCTTCATAAAGGCTTCATGGCCCAGATCAATGGAAAGCTGCGTATAGAGCCCCGGTCTTTGGGATAACAATTTGTAGTAATAGTAGGGATGATCTGCCAGAATATTAAAGCAGGGAATCTCCAGCCCGTCCCAAATATACTCACCGCTGTCCGGATCCAGAAATGCCGCCTCCTGACACATCCCATGAAAGTTGAAGGAAAGCATCACCGTATTGCCCCGTTCATAGAAACGAAGCATCTGTCCCGAAGAGGTCCAGGGCTTGGACAGATCATAGAGATAGACCTCATGCCCCAGGTTCTCAAGGGCTCTTTTCATTTGCCTGGAAAAATAGCCCTGAGTTTCGATATCTCCTTCAAACAGAATGATCTTATTCATCTTTCGGCTCGATCTCTTCCTTCAGTTCCTGCCTCTGCTGATCCTCTTTTTTCTCTTTGATTCTAAGCAACGCATCAAAGATCTTTCCTGCCACCTCGTCCTTGCTCATTATGGGAAGCTCCTCTGCTCCGCCTTTGGTGATCAGGGTGACCACATTTGTCTCGGTCCCGAATCCGGCTCCCTCCACCTTCACATTGTTGGCCACGATCATATCCACATTCTTCTTTGTCAGTTTCTCTGCGGAATTTTCCAGCATATTTTCGGTCTCCATGGAAAAGCCGCAAAGCAGCTGTCCCGGTCTTCTGTTCTGTCCCAGGTATGCCAGAATATCCGTGGTCCGTTTCAGAGGGATGGACAGCTCGCCGTCCTTTTTCTTCATCTTTTCGCCTGCCACCTCAGCCGGCGTATAATCGGCAACCGCAGCCGCCTTGACAATGATATCCATGGAGCCTGACACGGCACGGACCGCTTCATACATATCCCTTGCACTCTTGACATTGACGGTCTTTACAAAGGAGGGCACCGTTGCGCTGGTATTGGCTTTGATCAGGGTTACCTTTGCGCCGCGCTGCATGGCTACCCTTGCAAGGGCAAAGCCCATCTTTCCGCTGGAATGGTTTGTAATGAAGCGTACCGGATCCATGGACTCCATAGTGGCGCCTGCCGTCACCAGTACATTCAGGTCCTTCATATCCTTTTCAAAGCGGATCTCCCGAAGCAGCGCCTCGATCAGCACATCTACCGGCGGCAGCTTTCCTTTTCCCTCATCCTTGCAGGCAAGCAGACCGCTGGCCGGCTCGATGATGGTCATGCCGTGGGCTTTGCATTTTTCCATATTCTCCTGCACGATGGCATTTTCATACATTCTGGTATTCATGGCCGGACTGATAAGGATCGGACAGGTACAGGCCAGAAGTGTTGTGGTGAGCATATCATCCGCAATGCCCCCGGCGATCTTCCCGATCACATTGGCACTGGCAGGAGCGATCATAAGCGCATCCGCTTTTTTCGCCAGGGAAATATGCTCTACTTCAAATTCGAAATTCCGGTCAAAGGTGTCCGTCAGACATTTATGCCCGGTGAGGGTTTCAAAGGTAATGGGATGAATGAAGTTGGTGGCGTTTTTCGTCATCAGCACATGCACATCCGCATGCAGCTTTACAAGATCGCTGACAAGCTGTGCCGCCTTGAAAGCTGCAATGGAACCCGTAACTCCTACAAGAACTGTTTTTCCCTGTAACATAGCCGTCTCCTTTTCTTATGAACGATAGTCTCCGTTGATCTTTACATAGTCATAGGTCATATCACAGCCCCAGGCTGTTGCTTCTCCGTCGCCGTCATGAAGATCCAGAAGGATCTCGATCTCCTCGCAGCTTAAGATTCCCTTTGCATAGTCTTCATCAAAGGCCTGGGCAAAACCGTTTCGGTAAGCAGGCATTCTTCCTGCCTCAGAAGACAGATCGATATCCACCTTTGCAACATCCACATCCGCATCGGCATAGCCCAATGCACACATGATACGGCCGCTGTTGGCGTCCGCTCCGAAGATGGCACATTTTACCAGGGAGGAGGAAATAATGCTCCTTGCTACGGCAATGGCGCTGTCCTGATCCTTTGCACCCTTTACCTGACAGGTCACCAGCTTTCCGGCACCCTCTCCGTCTGCTGCCAGCATTCTGGTAAGGTTCACAAGTACCAGCCAAAGTGCTTTATAAACCATGCCGTATCCGGTTGAAGGATTTTCTTCCACCTTATGGGGATGTCCCTCATCCGAGGTGATCCTGGCATTGCCTGCAAGACCGTTGGCCATTACCAGGATCATATCATTCGTGGAGGTATCTCCATCCACGGACAGACAGTTATAGGTGATCTTTACCAGCTCGGAAAGCATCTGCTGCAGAAGCTCTGCGCTGATGGCAGCATCCGTGGTAATAAAGTTCAAGGTAGTAGCCATATTGGGATGGATCATTCCGCTTCCCTTAGCCATACCGCCCAGATGACATACCTTTCCGTCAAGGGTAAATTCCACTGCCACCTCTTTTGCCACAGTATCCGTAGTCATAATGGCATATTCCGCTCTTCCGCCGCCGTCATAGGTCAGATCTGCAGTGAGAGCGTCCATATGGCTTTCAATGGGCTCCAGAGGAAGGGTTTCTCCGATGACGCCTGTGGAAGCAACTGCTACTTCCTCAGGTTTCAGCCCCAGGGCCTTTGCAGCCAGCTCGCACATTCTCTCGGCCTTCTCCTCACCGTCTGCATTGCAGGTGTTGGCGTTCTTGGAATTGGCTATGACGGCTCTTACCTTTCCGCCGTTTTTTGCAAGGTGCTTTTGGGTTACGAGAATGGGGGCACCCTTTACTTTATTTTGGGTGTAAACCGCAGCAGCCTCACAGTCTGTATCACTGACAAACATAGCCAGATCGAACTTCTTTGGATCCGGATTGAGTCCGCAGTTTACTCCGCCTGCACGGATCCCCTTTGCGGCACAGATGCCGCCTTCTATCATGGAAAACGCTTTATCTTCTATGGTTTTTACGCTCACGTCTTTTCTCTCCTTTACATTCCTTTGGGGTTTTGGTCCCTCATCCTCTTATACTATCACAAGACGCCTTATTTTTCTACCGCTGTTACCTTTTCCAGATCGGAAATATTCCCATCCACCAGCATGGAATAGTTGGTGTAATACACCACAAATCCCGGATTGGCTCCCGCCGGCTTTTTCACATGCTTTTTCTGGATGTAATCCACCTCGATCTTATCCTTCCCGCCTGCCTTGCTGTAGTGGGCCGCCAGGCGTCCTGCCTCTTCAAAGGCACGGTCCGGCACTTCCTTTCCTTCGGTCTTTAGGATCACGTGGGAGCCGGGCATACCCTTGGCGTGAAACCACCAATCTCCTCCCGTAGCCAGCTTAAAGGTGATCTCCTCATTCTGGAAGTTATTCTTTCCCACATACAGATCGAAGCCGTCACTGCTCTTATAGTGCAGGGGCGCACTCTTGCTGCTTTGCTTTTTCTCCTTCCCCCGGCTTTTGATGTATCCGGCGCCTGCCAGCTCCTGCCGGATCTGTACCAGATCCTCCTCACTCTCAGCCAGGTCCAGGCTGGTTAAGATGGATTCCAGATGATCCTTCTGGTTTTTGGTATCCTCCACCAAAACGCTCAGGGTTTCATAGGTGCGCTTCAGCTTCCCGTAGCGGTCAAAATACTTCTTTGCATTTTCCATGGCTGTCAAGGTGGGATCTAAGGGAATGGTAACCATTTCATTGGTGTAATAGTTCTCCGCCTCCAGGCTCTTTTGTCCGCTTTCCGCCATGTAGCCGTAGGTGTGTAAAAGCTCCCCGTAGAGCTTATACTTATCTCTCTTTTTGGTATCCTCCAGCTGCTGGTTTTGCAGCTGCAGCTTTTTACTTTGCCGCTCCAGGGCTACGGTGGTGATATGACGAAGATCCGCCGACTTTTGCCGGATCCTGGTAATGAGTGCTTTCTTTCCGTAAAAGCCAAGCACCACCGCTGACATACTTTCATAGGTCTGGGTGTTTTCCTTTTCGTAGATCCGATAGGAAAAGGCTCCGAACTCCATGGGGACGCCATCCTCTGCCGAAAGGACCATGCAGGGAGAAAATGCTTTGCTTCGAACGGATTCCAGCAGCTCCCAAATAGTTAGCAGCAGCTTACTTTTTCCTTCTTCGCCTCCTGCCTCCAGATTCCTGTCAGCGTCAATGCCTGCCCGGTAGCAGATCTCCTGTGCCATGATAGGGGAGATGCCGCGAAAGCTCTGATAAATGGCTTTATAACTTTCCCCTGCTTTGGCAAACAGATGCTCCTCCAGCATGGCTTTCAGCTGCTCTTTGGAAGCTGCTTCCATCAGATCCGGTTTGCCCATGGTATCCACACGGAAATACTGCTTTCCGGGAAGCACCTCCCGGACGGAGGAAACCAGCGCCGATACGTGCTTAATGGCGTCCAGGATCTTTCCCTCCTCATCACAGAAGATCAGGTTGCTGTGTTTTCCCATAAGCTCGATGATCAGAGTTTTGCGTCTCAGATCTCCCATTTCGTCCAAGTGCTCTACTTCGATCTGCACGATACGTTCCAGTCCCGGCTGGGTAATGGAGATGATCCTGCCGCCGGAGATGTGCTTGCGAAGCAGCATGCAAAAGCTGGGGGCTGTCATGGGGGATTTTTTATTTTCTTCCGTCAGGGCGATCAAGGGGAGGGATGCGTCGGCGCTGATCAAAAGCCGGAAGTTTCCCTCCGTGGATTTGATCTGCAGCAAAAGCTCGTCCTTTTCGGGTTGGGCGATCTTGGCGATCCTGCCGCCTGTGAGTTTGTCTGAAAGTTCGCTGCAAAGTGCAGCGATGGAGATACCGTCGAATGCCATAATAAACCTTTCTAAATGTTGCGGGTGTGCAGTTTCACGCGGCTGAGTCAGCGCCCCTCAATTTCGCTAACGCGAAATTTCGTGGTGTTGCTTCGCGTGTAAAGATTCACGCGGCTGAGTCAGCGCCCCTCAATTTCACTTCGTGAAATTTCGTGGTGTTGCTTCGCAACATAAATCCGAGCACAAATACACCCCCGCCGATGCAAGCATCACGGGGGCATATTCATCCTCGGATTTGCGCTGACTCAGCCTATCAGCCAGTCGTACATTTCCTGATACTTTGCTGCTGAAACATTCCAAGAGAAGTCCGCCGCCATGGCTCTGTCAACCATCTTATTCCATTCGCGCTTTCTCTGATAGAATACGTACTTGGCGTACCGGATGGTAGCAAGCATCTCGTAAGCGTTGTAATTGCAGAACGAGAATCCGGTTCCGGTGCTCTCGAACTCGTTGTAGGGCTCTACGGTATCCTTCAATCCTCCGGTCTCACGCACGATGGGCAGTGTACCATAGTGGAGGGCCATCAGCTGTGAAAGCCCGCAGGGCTCAAACAGGGACGGCATGAGGAAGGCATCAGAAGCCGCATAGATCTTATGGGACAGAGCATCCGAATAGTAGATGTTGGCGGATACCTTGTTGTTATATTTCCAGTCGAAGTGGCGGAACATATTCTCATACCGCTCTTCTCCGGTTCCCAGTACAACGATCTGTACTTCCTCCTGGCAAAGCTCATCCATGATGTAAGCGATGAGGTCAAAGCCCTTCTGGTCTGTCAGGCGGGAAACGATACCGATCATCATCTTCTTATCGTCCTGCTCCAGTCCCAGTTCTTCCTGCAGGGCCCGTTTATTCTTTACCTTTTCCTTACGGAAGTTGGCGGCGTTATACTTGGCTACAATATTGTTATCCGTTGCCGGATTGAAATCCTCGTAATCGATACCATTCACGATACCACGCAGGGAATTGGATCTTGCATTTAACAGTCCGTCCAGGCCTTCGCCGTAGAACTGGGTCTTGATCTCCTCTGCATAGGTGGCGGAAACTGTGGTAACCGCATCTGCATAAACAATACCGCCTTTTAACAGGTTGGCATCCTTGTAGCTTTCCAGCTTATCCGGTGTAAAGAAGTAATCCGGCAGTCCGGTGATCTCCTTTACCTCCTTCACATTCCATCTTCCCTGGAATTTCAGGTTGTGGATAGTCATAATGGATTTTATACCACGGAAGAATTCTCCTCCTGCAAACCGCTCCTTCAGATAAACCGGAACCAAACCCGTCTGCCAGTCATGGCAGTGAATAATATCGGGATGGAAGCCTGTCAGCGGCAGCGCCGAAAGAGCTGCCTTACAGAAGAAGCTGAACTTGCGGATCTCATCCAACACGTTGTCGCTGTAAATTCTAAAGCCTGAAAAATAAGATTCGTTGTCGATGAAGTAATAGGTGATTCCATCTACCTTGGCTTCCAACACACCCACGTACTCACTTCTCCAGTTAAAGTCGAGATAGAAATGGGTTTTGTACTTCATCTGATCCTTCAATTCCTGACGGATACAGGTGTACTTGGGAAGCATCACCCTTACATCAAAATAGCGCTTGTCAAGGCACTTAGGAAGGGAGCCGACTACGTCTGCAAGGCCACCGGTCTTGATAAACGGTACTCCCTCAGAAGCAATAAACAAAATGTTTTTCATTCTATTAGTTCCTCCAATACAAAAACAAACATACCCACTTCGTATTATACTACAAACCCCTGTATTTTGAAAGAGAAATTTACGTACTCTTCCCCGTATTACCCCGCTTTTTCGACGTTGGCTTTTTCTTTTAATTCCCTGGCATTTTCCAATGCGCTGTCCGTGACGGTATCGCTTCCCAAAAGCCTTGCAAGCTCCATGGTCATACCCTCTTCATCAAGCCTGTCAATCTTCGTCACGGTCTTCTCTTTGTCTTCGTTTTTCTCGATTCTGAAATGTGCATCCGCCATGGCTGCGATCTGGGGCAGATGGGTGATGCAAAGAAGCTGATGATGCTTTCCGATAACAGCCATCTTCTCTGCCACCTTCCAGGCAGTCTGTCCGCTGATGCCGGCATCCACTTCGTCAAAGATCAAAGTGGGTGTTTCATCTGCACTGGCAAGAATGGATTTCAGGGCAAGCATGATCCTGGAAAGCTCACCGCCGGAAGCCACATCAGTTAGCGGCCGCATACTTTCTCCCGCATTGAGACTGATCAAAAAGCTGACCCTGTTGCTTCCGTCTTTCCCCAGGAAGCTCTCTTCCTGACGAATCTCCACCTGAAATGCTGCATGGGAAAAGCCCAGCTCCAAAAGTGCCTTTGTCAGCTCCTTTTCCAATAGGGGTGCTTTCTTTCTCCGGATGGCGTCAGCCTTTTCGCAAAGAACATCCAGCCTCTCCTTCGCCTTTTCTGCTTTTTCCTTCAGTCCCGCCAGATACTGCTCCATATCCGCAAGCTTATCCAGATACTCCTGCTTCATCCTGCCATAGGCCAGGATCTCTTCCACAGTGTTTCCGTATTTTTGCTTCAGCCTATTGTAAAGGTCCAGCCTCTGTCCAACTTCATAGAGCCTTCCCTCATCAACGGTCTGTTGATCCAGATAGTGTCCCAACCATCTGGCACTTTGTCTTACCTTGTCCTCAGCATCCAAAAGATCCTCACACAGCGCATCCAGCTCCGTATCAATCTTCCCTGCCGCCCGAAGACTCTTTAATGCCTCTCCGATGAGGGTCAGGGCCGATCTGTCCTCAAAGTGGTCCAGACACTGCTGCGCCTGTGTCACATACTGGGCCAGAAGATCCGCATTGGAAAGCTTTCTGAACTCATCCTCCAGTTCTTCATCTTCCCCCACCGAAAGCTGAGCCTCATTGATCTCTCCAAGCTCAAAGGAAGCCAAATCCATTTCCCGCTGCTTCTGACTGTCGCTGACGGATTCCTCCTCCAGCTTGCGACAGGCCTCCGTATATTCCGAGTAAGCATCTGCTAACTTTTCCTTCACATCCGCAAGTGTCTTTCCGCAGTACAGATCCAGGATCTCCAGATGCTTTTTCTCCTTCAAAAGTGTGATGTTTTCCTGCTGGCCGTGAATGTCGATCAAAAGCTGTGCGGCCTGCTGCAGGATCCTGGCGCTTACCACTTCCCCATTAATGCGGCAGATGCTGCGTTCCTTTTCCACCCTTCGGGTGAGAGTCACTCTTTCATCCTCCAAGGATACGCCCAGCTGCAAAAGCCCTTCTATGATCTTTTGCTCCCTTACCAGAAATACCAGCTCCACATAAGCATGCTCCGCACCCTGGCGGATCAGCATTTTATCGGCTCTTCTGCCCAGGGCCAACATAATGGAATCAATGAGGATGGATTTTCCGGCACCGGTTTCTCCGGTGATGATGTTGAGGCCTTCCTGAAAAGAAAGCTCTGCCTCATGGATCAGTGCAACGTTTTTTACCTTCAGTTCTTCTAACATAAATTACCCTTGTTCTTCGATCGAATCTATCCTTTTAGTCCTTCAGCATTCCTTCAATGGTCAGCTTCAGTTCCTTAGCCGCATCCTCATGTTTGATGGCGGCCATGATGGTATCATCTCCTGCAATGGAGCCCACCACCTGCGTAAATTCCATGGCATCAATGGCCGCTGCCACAGCCATAGCCATACCCGATACGGTTTTGATCACCAAAATGTTACCTGCCGTATCTGCGGATAAAAAGCCTTCCTTAAGGACGTTTAGGTATTTCCCCTCTGCTTTACTCTCCTGTTTTACCACAGCATACCGCTGCTTTCCTCCCGGGGCGGGCACCTTCATAAGCCCCAGCTTCCGTATATCCCGGGAAACAGTTGCCTGTGTTACCTCATATCCCTTTTGGGTCAAAAGCTGTGCCAGCTGCTCCTGGGTTTCCACAGGCTGCTCACTGATCAGAGAAAGAATACATTCCCATCTGTCTGTTTTCATCGGTTTCGTTCCTGACGGTGCTTCCGTCCTTCCTTTCTATTCATCATCCCGCATTTTTTCATGCAGGACCTTGAGAAAGCTCATACTGCTCAGTCTGATGAGCCTTATCTTTCTGTCGGATTTTTTGATCCGGATCTGATCCCTGTTTTCCATGGGATAGGAAAGGGATCCGTCAAAAGTGATCTCCGCATTCTGGAGAGGTGTTTTATCTGCCTGCAGCTTTCCTAGACTGATGAGCACTTCATCTTCCGGCGAAAGTACAATGCTTCTGGTATTCAATGTATGGGGGCAAATGGGGGATACCACAAGGAGGGAAGCCTTGGGGTTTACAATGGGTCCACCTGCCGACAGATTGTATCCCGTAGAGCCCGTAGGGGTAGATACGATGATACCGTCTGCAAAATAGCTTGCCAGCTTCTGAGAGTTAACACTCAGATCAAAGGGCAGCACCATCAAAGGTCCTCTTCTGGTGGTGACGATATCATTCAGCGCATGGGCTGCAGCGATGACTTCACCGTCCCGGATCAGCTCGCCGTAAAGCAGCATCCGATCCTCCACCTCATAGTCATCTGCCAGAAGATGCTCCAGGGCCTGATCGATGCGGCCTTTTTCCACCTCAGCCAGAAATCCCATTCTGCCCAGATTGATACCAAGCAGAGGAATATCCAAACGCAGGGTATCCCTGGCTGCCTGCAAAAGGGTTCCGTCTCCCCCCAGCACCAGAATACAGTCCGTATCGTCCGGTACCAGCAACGGATTTCGCTCCTTGCTCTCATAGAGCTCATGCTTGCTGATGGCATCCCGGATCAGCACCTCTGCCTTTGCACCCCGCTCCTCCAGGAACTCTTTGATATATCCCGTAGTTTCCTGCATGGGGTCCTTTACCAGATTTGTCACGATAAAAAATCGTTTCATGGATGTTCCTCTTTCTGTCAAAGATCCGCTTCCGCAGCCTGGTTTACGATCTCTTCGATCCGTTCCTTGTCAAATGCATCTGCGACGGCTGCGTCCTTTCGCAGATATAATAAAAACTCGATATTTCCCTCCGGGCCCTTGATGGGAGAATACTCCAGTCCCATTAAGGCAAAGCCCGTTTCTTTTGCAAAAGCAGTCACCTTTTCAATGACTTCCCTGTGAACCTTCGGATCGGAAACCACACCTTTTTTTCCGACCTTTTCCTTCCCCGCTTCAAACTGCGGTTTGATGAGGGCCACCATTTCTCCTTGCTCCTTCAGAAGTTCGTAAGCAGGTGCTAACATTTTCGTCAGAGAAATAAAGGATACATCGCTGGTGGCAAAATCCACCTGCTCCGGCAAACTCTCTTTGGTAAAGTAGCGGAAATTGCTCTTTTCCATGCAGACCACACGCTCATCCGTCCGCAGCTTGTAATCCAGCTGTCCGTGTCCCACATCCACGGCATAGACCTTTTCGGCTCCGTTTTGCAGCATGCAGTCCGTAAAGCCTCCGGTGGAAGCCCCGATGTCCAGACAGTGCTTGCCGTCTAAGGAAATGGGAAATACCTTCAGGGCCTTCTCCAGCTTAAGCCCCCCTCTGCTGACATAAGCCAGGGTCTTTCCCCGCACCTCGATTTTGCTCTTTTCCTCATCAAAGGTGCTTCCGGCCTTATCCTCTTTCTGTCCGTTCACATAGACGATCCCGGCCATGAGGATTGCTTTCGCCTTTTCCCGCGAGGGGGCAAAGCCCTGTTTTACCAAAAGCACATCCAGTCTTTCTTTCATAGCTTATCCAGCGCCTCCCGGATCTTGGAAAGAATGCTCTCCCTGTCGATATGAAGCTCCTGTTTCAGGATCTCCACATTACCATGTTCCACATAGGTATCCGGCAAAGCGATGGGAAGCACGCGGCAATTTTCTCCGCTTTGTACCACCTCGTTTAATATGCTGGCTCCGACGCCGCCTTCATAGATGTTCTCTTCCATGGTTACCAGCAGATCGTAATCTGCCGCTGCCCGGCGCACTGCCTCCACATCCAAAGGCTTTGCAAACCGAAGGTTCAAAAGAGACACCTTCTCATAACCGGACTCTATGAGGCTTTCCCGGATGGAGACTGCGGTCTCCACCATACTGCCCAGGGCCAAAAGAGCTATGCCGCCCTTTTCCTCATTTTTATAAATCCACTCCGCCTTACCAAGCTCGATGGGCTCCCGGTATTCCTTCAGTCCGTCGTAGGCCTCTCCTCTCGGATATCTGAGGGCTACGGGCTTTTTGCTGTTGACTGCAAACTTCAGCATATCGGAAAGCTCCCATTTGTTCTTGGGACTCATGACTACCATATTGGGGATCATGGACAGATAGGAAATATCAAAAATGCCCTGATGGGTCTCTCCGTCGGCACCCACAAGTCCCGCACGATCCACGGCAAATACTACCCCCAGCTCCTGGAGGCACACATCATGGATCATCTGATCAAAGCCTCTTTGCAGGAAGGAAGAATAAATAGCAACCACGGGCTTTAAGCCTCCTGCCGCTAGTCCTGCAGCAAAGGTCACCGCATGCTCCTCGGCGATTCCCACATCAAAGAAGCGATCCGGGAAACGGTTCTTAAAGCGCTTCAGACCCGTACCGTCCGGCATGGCTGCTGTAATGGCAACCACCTTTTCATCCGTTTCTCCCAGCTTATTGATAACGGTGCCGAATACATCCGTCCAATTTGCCTTGGTCTGGGGCTTTAAGGGAAGGCCTGTCTCCACATCAAAAGGCACCGCCCCGTGGAATCTGGCGGGATGGCGTTCTGCCAAAGGATATCCCTTTCCCTTATGGGTCATGAGATGGACCACAACGGCTCCCTTGACTCTTTTAGCCTCCTGCAGCACCTTGCAGATGGCTGAAATATCATGTCCATCCACAGGTCCCAGATAGGTAATGCCCATGTTCTCAAAGAGCATTCCCGGGATCACAAGCTGCTTCAGACCATTCTTGGTCCTCTGGATCATCCTCGCCAGAGGCTGTCCGTATTTCTCATTGTCAATGAGACGATAGTAAATGCTGTCCTTCAGATCCAGATACTTGGAGTCCGTTCGAATGGAGTTCAGAT
>JAEEKV010000277.1 GCA_016282595.1 Lachnospiraceae bacterium | reverse complement strand
GCCGTCTGCGTGTTCAGGGCCTGTCTGGTAAAATGCAACACGATCAGAATCCTCGTAAAGGAGGTCAGACAGATCAGAAGCGTAGGGGCAACCGCGATAGCCGTCAGGATCAGAAGGATCCGTAGGGAACCGGTAATCGTCCCATTTCCATTGTTGTATGTAATTGTCACGTCATTGGCGATATTCAGTTCACCGAGCTGATCCTGATTCTCCGTTTGTCCCGGCTCATACCGGTTGGTCCGGCTTGCCTCATCTCCCGCCCTGGTTCGATCTCCAAGGCCATTGGAACCGACTGCCGGGCTTGTGGTCTGATTGGTGGTTGCCGATCCGATGGACGCCAATACCCCCACCGGTGCTGCGAAAAGAAACACACCGATGATCAGCCAGGCCGCAAACATACGCAGTGTTTGTTTATTCTTTACCTTCACCGTCAGTACCATCCTCATTTTTAGTCAGGTCCGATCTTCGTTTATCGGAAAGATGTGCCGTTGCCTTTTCCATGATGGACGCAAAGGAATCCACAGACCCTTCCCTAAACTGAAGGCTGTCCGGATCCAGTTCCGTCAACATAGTTACCTTGTCCTTGGCGATGGCGATCAGAAGATACTTATCTCCTGCCCGAATGATCTCAAGGACCGTATTCGGCATGACTCTTGCGGACTCCAGCACCTCAATGTTGGAGGATCCCATCCTCTTTTTCTGAAATCCGGCAACATAGCGTGAGGTCACATAGGTGATCCCGAGCACAAAAACAAACAGCAGAAAGACTGTGATCAGACGTACGACTGAATATAGCCCACCCGTCTGTGCGATCAGCATCTTATCCCACTACCTTTTTCACTGCCTCAATGACACGGTCTGCCTGGAAAGGCTTTACGATAAAGTCCTTTGCACCTGCCTGAATGGATTCGATAACCATGGCCTGCTGGCCCATTGCGGAGCACATGATAACCATAGCGCCTGAATCGTTCTCTTTGATCTTCTTCAGGGCTGCGATCCCGTCCATCTCCGGCATGGTGATATCCATCAGTACAAGATCAGGCTTTAACTCGTTGTACTTCTCAACAGCCTTTGCACCGTTCTCTGCCTCGCCTGCCACATTATAGCCATTTTTGGTCAGGATATCCTTGATCATCATTCTCATAAATGCTGCATCGTCACAGATCAAAATGTTTTTTGCCATGTCTTTTTCTCCTCTAAAGAAAATAATTTAGTTACTTTATGATTTCCGTCACACGGACGCCAAAGCTTTCTTCGATGACTACTACTTCGCCCTTGGCTACGAACTTGCCGTTTACAAGTACGTCTATGGGCTCACCGGCAATCTTATCAAGCTCTATAATGGTACCCGGGGTAAAGTCCAAAATCTCCGAGATGGACTTTCTGGTACGTCCCAGCTCTACGGTGACCTCCAAAGGTACGTCCATGATGAGGCCGATGTTTTCGCCTCCTGCCATCATACTGCCCGGTGCCCCAAAGGCCTGGAACTGTGCCGGCTGGATATTGGCGGGTTGCATCTGCTGGGAGTAATCCGGCATCATAGGCATCGGCATGCCCATATTCATCGGCATTCCCATGTTCATCTGGCCCATACCCATCTGACTCTGATCCGGCATAGGTGCCGGAGGCGGAGTAAAGGGCTGCGGCGCAGGAGCCGGAGCCGGCGTAGGTGCCGGGACCGGGGCAGGTTCCGGAGCGGGCGATGCCGCAGGTTCCTGGGTTCCCATTACCGTCTCGTACAGGGATTTTGCGAAATCCACCGGATACAACTGCATCAGTGTGGAATCAACCAGATCCCCGATCTGCATCCTGAAAGCGATCTTTACGAATTTGCCTCCGAGGAAAGGAGCAATATCCGTTCCGTCCTTGCTGTCGATCAGGTTCACCAAACTCGCTTCCGGCGGGCTGATATCAATCATCTTGCCAAGCATGGAGGAAAGTGAAGTGGCCGAGGAACCCATCATCTGGTTCATAGCCTCGGAGATGGCTGATAAATGCAGCTCTCCCAACTCTCCGCTGATGTTGGTACCGTCACCGCCCATCATCAGATCCGTGATGATCTTCACATCCTGTTCCTTCAGGATCAGCATATTCGCGCCGTCAAGGCCGGTGGTGTACTTGATCTGTATAAATACGCAAGGCTTTTCATATTCCTTTGCGAAGGTATCCCAGGTTGCAATGGACACTTCAGGTGTTGAGATATCGACTTTGGTATTGACCAGGGAGAACAGCGTGGTTGCACTGGTACCCATGCTGATATTGGCGATCTCTCCGATGGCATCCTTCTCAATATCCGAAAGCTCCACATCCCCCGTTACCGCTGAAGCGGGGACAAACTCTTCCGCCGGGGGCGGTTCGGGCGTTGGTTCGATCTCAGGCACAACACCGTCTGCCATAGAATTCAGGAGAGCATTTATCTCGTCCTGAGACAGCATTCCGTCCATTCGATCATTCCTCCTCTCTTATCACTGAAGTTATCCGAACAGCGTTTCGATCCCTGGATGTACCCGGGAGCGCTGTAAATTTTCTGATATTGCCTACGTAGATATCCAGTTCCTCATCCACAGAGGAATCCAATCGGATCACATCTCCCACCTGAAGGGAGGAGAAATCCATAACAGATACCACGCTCTTGCCCAACACCGCCTTAACAGGAATCTGGGTTCTCTTGATCATGCTCTCGATATAGATGGAGTAATTCTCCTCACTATCATTCTGCATGGTCGCAAACCAGAACTTGGTATTGAGGCGATCCATTACATCTTCCAGAGTCAGGAACGGAAGACAGGCGTTCATATATCCTTCTACGTCTCCGATCTTGATCAGAAGGGTTACGATGGCGATCATCTCGTTGGGTGCGATGATCTGTGCGAACTGGGGATTGGTTTCGATCCTCTCCATAAAGGGGTCGATCTCCAGCACGTTTTTCCAGGGTTCCCGCAACAGGTTCATGCAGGTTACCATGATCTTATCCAGGATGGATAGCTCTATTTCCGAAAAATCCCTGTTCTTCTCAAGGGGAAGTCCTGCGCCTCC
Source organism: Lachnospiraceae bacterium (assembly GCA_016282595.1). GTDB lineage: Bacteria > Bacillota > Clostridia > Lachnospirales > Lachnospiraceae > RGIG7926. The sequence continues at coordinate 3,723 of JAEEKV010000277.1, read as the reverse complement.
AAGCATTCGATCCAAAATCGCAAAGGCGATGTTGGTGGACATCTCAATGAGGATGTTGCCGTTAAGAGGCTTGAAGTTCACGACTCCCAGCACAACGGGATTGGAAAGTGCATTGGTAAACTCGGAAAAGGTAACGGTCTCGGAACTTGCTACCTCCACCGATACGGCCTTCCGAAGATACACAGGAAGGTTGGTGGATAAAAGTCGTCCGTAATGCTCGAAGATGATCTCCAGGGTACGGAGATGCTCCTTGGAAAACTTGGTGGGGCGACGGAAATCGTAATCCTTGACCTGCTTTTCCTTTGTGCTTTCTATTTCTTCAACGTCCAGCTCTCCGGTGCTTATCGCAGAGAGCAGACTGTCTATTTCACTTTGGGATAAGACGTCTCCCACCGATCCCTCACCTCCTCGGGCGCCACAATTTCTGGTGCAGCTTAAGCTGCCGGGTATCTAAAATCCTACTGGGTTACCAGCTTCTGGATCGAAATATCCGTGATGAATTTCGATCCGAAGAGATCCTGCAAACGCTGCTTGATATCGTTGGCTACGATGGAGCTGTCAGCTTCCACTTCTTCCTTGGTGTAGCTTCCGAAGGCTTCCATGATCTCACTCTTGATCAGGCTTTCACGCTGAGAAACCATGGGCTGATAGGTGGCATAATCCTCATCCTTGGTGTTCATAACGATGGAAAGGGATACCATTGCGTAATGGGATCCGCCGTTGGCATCTGCCTTAAGAAGGATGGTCATTTCATCCGGAATGGCATAAACATCCAGATCCGAAATGGGGATAGGCTCCTCGTCTTCGGTCTTTTCAATCTCCAGATTGAGCACCATGGAAATGCTGTCAATGAGGGCTGCCGTCTTTTTATTGGTGCCGATCACGCTGATCATCATTACGGCGGTCAAGGCCACATTCACCAGCACTAGTGCCAGGATCAGTACGGATAACAGGTTTCTTTTCATTGTGGTTTCCTCTTAATGTGTTCAGTAGTTAGACATCTCGGTAAAGATCTTGATCTCTACTCTTCTGTTCTTTGCACGGCCTTCAGGGGTTGCGTTATCTGCGATGGGCTGATACTCGCCGCACCCTGCATGCCGCAGGTTGGCCGGATCCAGTGAGGTTGTCCGGATAAAGTAGTTGAATACGGACAAGGCTCTGAAGCTGGATAAGGCATCATTGCTTTCAAATTTAGACGTATGGATGGGCACATTATCCGTATGCCCGTCGATCTCGACCGTGCTGGTCGCATAGCGTGATAAGAGCTGTGCCACCTTATCCAGTACAGGATAGGCCTCTTCCTTAAGATCGGCGCTTCCGGAATCAAACAGGAAGGCTCCGTTCAAGGTCAAAGATACGTACTGGGAGGTAAAGTCGATGTCAATGGCTTTCTCGAATTCCTGCTCATTGGCATTTTCCTTCAGTGCCTCTTCGATCTTTTCTACCATCTCCTCCGCCTGTTGCTGGGATGCTTCGGAATATTCCTTCATCAGGTCCTTTTCCACCTCAGACTCTGCGCTTTTTCCGGTAGAATTGATGTACTGGTCAAGTTCGTTTAACTGGCTGACTCCGTTGGAGATCAGAATGCCGTCGCCGATTGCCGTTGCTCCGCCTTCAAAAATGGAAAACGTCTGGGAAAAAGACGCTGCCACTGCTTCAAATTTCTTTGCATCGACTGTTGACATGGAGAACAACAGCACGAAGAAGCAAAGCAGTAGATTCATCAGGTCGGAGAAGGTCGCCATCCACGCCGGCGCCCCCGCTGGCGGCGGATCTTCCTTCCTCTTAGCCATTATTCATCACCACCTTCGCCTGCAGGCCGATCCTTAGGAGCTAAGAAGGATTTCAGCTTCTCCTCAATGACGCGGGGATTCTCGCCTGCTTGTATGGATAAAAGACCTTCGATCATGATGGTCTTTACCTGGATCTCAATATCATTATCAACCTTCAGTTTTGATGCCACAGGTGTACAGATCCAGTTCGCAAGAAGGGAACCGTACAGGGTGGTCAAAAGGGCAACGGCCATAGCCGGTCCGATGGCCGCCGCATCCGAAAGGTTCTGAAGCATGTTAACAAGACCGATCAAGGTACCGATCATACCAAATGCCGGTCCTCCGGCTCCCAGATCCGACCAGAAGCCGATCCTGGTTTTATGTCTGTCCTCGGTACAGTACAGCTCGGTCTCCAAAATACCACGCACAAGCTCGGGATCTGTACCATCTACTACCAGCATGATCCCTTTCTTCAAAAACGCATCGTCCAGATCAGCAGCGGCCTCTTCCAAAGAAAGAAGTCCCTCTTTTCTGGCTGTATTGGATAATTCTATGATCTTGGAAATAATCTGAACGGCATCGATGGCCGGGGTCTTCAGGATCAGCGTAAAGGATTTCAATCCGCCGATAAAGTCTGCCATCGTATTAGCTGCCAACTGACAGGCAAAAGCCCCTCCGAAGGTGATCAGCGCAGAAGGCGCATCCATGAAGTTTTTCATTGCAGCAAAGCCGGAGTCGCCGGACACGATTCCGAAGACAACCAGCACCAGTGCAACCACCAATCCGATAATTGACGCTAAATCCAAAATCTCTCACCTACTTTTCTGTGATTTCAGTTCACATAATAACTCACACTATCACTACATAATTCTACTAAATTTTAGGGGTTTTGTCTATAATCTTTTGAAAAAACCCAAGATATTGTATAAATTGAACAAAAAATAAAACGGCACCAAAGCAAGCTTGGTGCCGAAATATTTTTTATTGATTTTTACGGCTCATTATTTACTCATTACCTCTTGAGGTTTACGAGCTCTTCCAGAAGCGTATCAGATACCGTAATGATACGGGAATTTGCCTGGAAACCACGCTGGGTGGTGATCATTTCGGTAAACTCACTGGAAAGATCCACGTTACTCATTTCCAGAACGCCTGTGGTCATGTAGCCGCCGTCGGAGGAAATGTCAATTCCGATGCCGTCGAACTCGCCGGAGTTCATGGTGGAGGTATAGAGGTTGTCACCTTCCTTGGAAAGACCGGAAGCATTTGCGAATTTCGCTACTGCGATCTGGCCCAGAAGCTTGGTCTGGCCGTTGTCATATGCTGCATAGATCATACCGTCGTTCTGAACGGAGATACCGCTCATCTCACCAAGGCGGCGTCCGGTGCCTTTTCCGTTTACATCACCGCTGACTGCGCCGATGGTGCTGACCTTATTGTTGTTGTAGTTGGATGAGGGTGCGAAGTCAATATTCACAGTCTCAAATGCCGTATCCGGATCATCGCCGAAGGTCAGGGCCAGCTTCAAGTTGTTGGTCAGACCGTTTACGCTCTGGATGGCACCTGTTGCGGGATTGTACTGGATCTGTCCTCCGGTGATCTGACGTCCTTCGGATTCGATGACGCCGCCTGTACCCAGGGCACTTGCCAGGTTTCCTTCGCTGAGCATCTGGTTCAGAGTCTTAGGACTTCCGCCTACGGTCATATAGTTCTTTCCGAACTCATCAAAGGTGGTATAGCCGTATGCTGCTGCAACCTTTGCCTTATCTCCTGCGCTCATATTGGGATCATTTAAGTTGATGGGCTGCTCTACGCCGTTATCATCGGTATAGTAGAGGGTATTTCCATCTACACGATAGCCGTTAGCCAGCTCCAGGGTCTTGGGATTTGCAAGTCTCTGTACGCTACCAAGCTTGATATCATCGGTCTTAACGGAGTTTCCTGCGGAATC
>JAEEKV010000276.1 GCA_016282595.1 Lachnospiraceae bacterium | reverse complement strand
TTATCTTTTTTAGGGGGACGCTATGAAAGATACCGCAAAAAGACCAATGCAAGCTCAGCCACAGGTGGGAGGATATCATGGGAATCTGATGAAGAAGCATGAATTCTTCGCCCATAAGATGCATAAAAGGCAGCTTTTGCATCTGCATTTATCCTGTACGGTGTTTTATTTTATTGTACTGATGTCGGTGTTTTTGCCCGGTCATATCACCAATATGTTTACGTATCTTCTTGGGGTTGGGAAGTTTTTGAATATGTTCCCCAATGTCTGGATCGATTATCTGCTGGTTATACTCTTTGCAGCCTTTATACAGGTCAGCAAGAGCCGGATCGCCAGCGTAATGCTCTTTGCCTATACCGGTGTGGATTGTCTGTATAAGTATTACAATTTCCACAGGATCGAGGGTGTATGGCCCCTGCTGGTAGCAGGTTACCTGGTTACCCTGACCTTTGAGATGAACAAGGCATGGCAGCAGTACCAGAATACGGGAATCGTTTAAAAAGCGCAATATAAAAACGGATGGGAGATCTCCCATCCGTTTTTCTTTGCTGTTTTGATGATCTTATGCCTCAGCGATAGCGCCAACAGGGCATCCGCCTTCGCAAGCACCGCAATCGATGCAAGCAGCCTCGTCGATCTCAAACTTGCCGTCGCCCATGCTGATTGCTCCTACAGGACAGGTGCTCTCGCAAGCACCGCATGCTACGCAAGCGTCACTGATCACTCTTGCCATTTTCCCTACCTCCTATGCTCATATACTTATGAAATCCTCTGATCCGTTTGTGACGGATCTATATACACAGTTACAGTTTACCACATTTACGTGGAAACACAAGGAAATTTGTGTTTCCCTTTTATTTTTCGGGTAGATTTGCTAAAATGTTTAGTTGATGAGAGCAATAAATGATCGTGTTTTGTTTTTTACTTGTTCATTTTGATCTCGTTTTTGATCTCTTTGTGATTGTCGTTTTGCAGATCGTTATTTCCGTTGTTCTTGTGCTCCAGCTTATTCTGTGCGGCTTTCAGGCCTTCTTTATGGAAGTCCTCGGCAAGAGACGAAAAGGAGCGATAACCGATGGCAAACTCCCGCAGGACAGACTGCTTAAGGACAGGAGGAAGGCATTTTTTGAATTCCTCGGACTGGCTGATGGTTTTGATCTGTTCCCTGTAGCCTTCTTTGTCCTGGGGGCGAAGTGCATTATAGGTTTTACTGTGATTACTGTTCAGCAGTTCATCCAGCGAAATGGCAGCCAGGGCTTCCCGTGCCTTCTGCTGCTCCTGAGGGCTTAAGGCGGAGGGCTCCTTGAAGCTTAATTCGTTTAAGACCTTCACAGCCTCCATAGCTCCCTGGGCACTGTTTTTCTGCAGCTGGTTTTCTCCGTTTTCGATGCTGGATTTGAAACGCTGGTTTAAGAGTTTGGCTTGACTGTTTGCAGCCTGCTGCCAATTATAGCGTTTGTCCTCGGCTTTCAGAAGAGCCTCCATTCGTTCCAGAACCTCTTCGTTTTTCTTCATGGCGCTGATCCTGCGTTTGGATTTTTCATCGGCATTCTCGCCCATCTTGTTCTGGCGTTGTTTTCTCTTATAGTAATCGCCTATGGATCCTTTTGCCGCAGCGATCTTTGCCTGAAGATCCCGGATCGCCGCCCTGTTTTGGTCAAGGTCGTTATCATCCCTGTCTTTCAGGAAACCGGTGTAGGCATTGGAAAGGGATTCCAGATCCTTCTGGGCTTTGGAATACTCACTGCTTCCCAGATGAACATTTCTGGTAGCCTCATCTGCAAGACGGATACAGGAGCGAAGATCACCGTCGATGCTCCGTGCCTCTTCCTGTTGCAGAATCTCCGGTGCGTAGTCTTTCAAAAAGGCATCCCGGGTAGCTTTCATATATTCTTTTTGTTCGGGCTTTGCGTCCTCGGGAAGGGCAAGATAGAGGGAAGCCAGTTTATTGGCCATCATATGATACCCTTCGGTTCCCATATCCTCGGGATGATTCATAAGCACCTGCAGATAGGTTTTCTGTACGGCTACCAGCGCCAGCGGGGTCACCTTTTCCTTTTTCCGGCTTGCTGTTTTGATGATATAGTCCGAACGTTCTATGATGTTCAGATAGTCGGGCTTATGGTTTTTGATGTAAGCGGCGCCGTCCAGGGAAGGGCCGATCTCTCTTCCGTACATATCAAGCTGGGGAAGGCCGGCGATCATGGCATTTAAGTTACGATCCTCATCCTTTACCACCAGCAGGTTTCGGATAGTATCCTCCCACATGATCAGATCTTCGTGTGTGCGGCCTACATATTCCAGGGGGTGAAGCCGACCGATTTCGTTTAGCATCATACTGGTGGATACGTGGTTGGCGATGGTCTGTGCCATGGCAAGATTATCCGCCTGCAAAGTCGGATCCGCTTCCAGTACGCTGGGGCCCACAATGGCTCTGGCAAAGCCGTAGATGGGGCCGTGCAAACGAAGCTCATCTGCTTTTCTTCTCATTTCTCCTTCGGCAAAAAACAGATCCACGCTGTCCTTGAAATTCAGATTCCTGGTAACCTCCGTGAAGGTGTAGGGTTTCATATTTTCCATGGTGGAGGTGACCACGGAACCGGTGGGATCCTTCAGATAGTCCTCTACCTCAATATTATTTAATTCCAGATTACGATAGATCAAAAATACCGCGTTGATCTGGGAGGTAGTCCGAAACTTTGTGGTCATATCCGTGGGGATATCGGGGTTGCGAATGGAATCCATGTTACCGGGATAGAGTTTTTCATCCTTGCTGAAATATTTCTCGGCAATTTGGTGAAGCTGCTGCATATCCTCGTAGGTCTTTTTATACTCTCTGCCGGCAGCCAGGATCTGATCGGCATTGCCGCTCTTCATGGCTGCTTCCATGGCCTTTTGTTTTTTAATGAGCTTTCTGTAGGCATATTCCTTATTCAGGTCTTCACCGGTGCCAAGACCGTCCGCCTTCATGTTCATTTCCTTCATCTTATTAAGCATCTGACGAAGGCCCTCTTTTGTCTGATCACTCAGGGTGATCTTCTTTTGAAACAGGGTTTCCAGCGTTTTTTCCTTGCCCTTGTTTATGACTACGTAATCATAGCGGAGGTTATGGTGCTGATGAGAGAAGTTTACAAGCTCACCATTCATAAACTTATCCATATGCCCTTCCGTGACAGCTGTGGAGGCAGCGTTTTCCACGTCCATATGGTCCTGTTCCTGGGCCTTGCACTCATCTCTGGCATTGTCTTTAAGACCTGTGATGTGATCGCCCGCGAAGGTCAGAAGATCTTTATATTCTTCATCATCTTTGTACTTGTCGGGAGCGTTTTGGATGAGCTGCTGTGCCAAAGCCCGCATGGGGTAAGTATATTGCTCGCTGATGTCCGTATCGATGATATCCTTGTAGGCTTCGACCTCATCAGCGATCTGCGCTGCTGCCTCCGGGGGCATATTTGCCTCCAGCTCTTCAAAATAGACAAGCGTCTCCTCGGCCTTTATGCTTTTCATGGCATAGGTGTGCATGGCAATGCACCAGATCTTGTCATAAACATCCGTGGGAAACTTTCCGGCGTTTTTCTGATCCGTTACATAATTTAAGACGGTATACTTATTTTTCAGGAAATCGGTTTTTTCCTGCTCTGACTTTAAGTTCTCAGGCAGAAGCTCAGGATGCTCCTGAAGATGGCTTCTGAAAAGGTTGAAAAGGCTATTATCCAGATGGGATCCGCTGGTAACTTCATTCATCCTTTCTTCGCCGATGGCTTTTTTCAGGGCATCCTCCATCTGCTGCCGGGAAAAGGGATAGTTTTGCACACGGGTTTCGATGAAATGCAGTTTTCTGTCAGCTTTTCGTTTGGCTTTCAGCTGATCCAGATACTCTTTGGTCTGTGTGACCTTATCCGGCATTGCCTTTTTCTCCAGTGCAGTTATATTATCTTTGCACTGTTTATAAAGATTGGTTAATCGTCCCATGATTTTCTCTCCTTTGTATATCAATCTGAAATGATTTTTTCGTTACATCTATCATACAGGAAAATAGGAAAAATGGTTGCATAAATTGTAAGAAATCGGAAAAAATGCTATGATAGTACTATCATCAAAAAAAGTGAGGTATGCGTATGAACGGAAGGATCCATTCTTTGGAAAGCTTTGGAACCGTGGACGGACCCGGTACCAGATTTGTGGTCTTTGTGCAGGGATGTCCCATGCGGTGTGCGTACTGTCATAATCCGGACACCTGGCCCATGAACGGCGGGGAGGAGATGAGCCCGGAATACATCATAGAACAGTATGAGCGCAATGAGCCCTTTTACAGAAATGGAGGCGGGATCACGGTGACCGGCGGAGAGCCGCTGATGCAGCCGGATTTTCTCATCGACCTGTTTACACTGGCCAAGGAAAAAAATATCCATACCTGTATCGATACTTCGGGGATCGCTTATTCCCCTGACAATGCTTTTATCAAGGAGAAGCTTGACCGTCTGATGCCCCTGACGGATCTGGTGATGCTGGATATCAAGCATATCGATCCCGAAAAGCATTTGTGGCTGACAGAGCAGAAGAATGATGGCATATTGGCCTTTTGCT
>JAEEKV010000275.1 GCA_016282595.1 Lachnospiraceae bacterium | reverse complement strand
TATCCTCCGCAAACTGTCCCGCGTTTTGAAAGCAAATGGCACTGATCTTCATTCCGCTCTCATCCACCAGGGTGCATTTTGCCACATTCTGATCCTTCCCCATGATCCTGACGGGGGAAGCGATCCTTACATCCCTTCGCCCAAAAAGGGGTCTTCTATTTCCGGTGCCGCAGGGCTCAAGCAGAGAAAGCTGCCCGACGAGGGACTCTGAGATATAGGAAAAGGGCATATTGCAGTCCAGCAAAACCTCCCGCTTCATCATGGACGGATCAATGGTCCGATCCTCTCCTAGCCGCTTTTCAAAGGCCTCCAGGTTCTCTTTTCGAAGAGTCATGCCCGCTGCCATCTTGTGACCGCCATAGCCCGCCAACAGGTCCTCTACCCGGTGCAGCCCCTGACTGATATCATACCAGCCTGTGGATCTTGCAGAGCCCTTGAGCATTCCCGGTTCGCCGGCATCCGTAAGCACGATGCAGGGTCTGTCATAGCGCTCCCGAAGCTTGCCAGCCACGATGCCTGCCAGACTTTCATGGCACTTTGGCAGATACACCACCATAACGGGAGTTGCCTTTTTTCTTGCCTCCAGCTCTTCGATGCCCATGGCTACAGCCTGCTCCGTCATGCTCTTTCGTTCTTCGTTTAAGGTAACCAGCTGCAGCGCGATCCTTTCCGCCTCATCCTCTCCTTTTTCACAGAGCAGGGAAAAGCCTGTCATGGCACTTTCCAACCTTCCGGAGGAATTGAGGCAGGGGCCGATCAAAAATCCCATATGGTAAGCCGTCAGGGACTTTCCTGCCAGGTCCTTTTGCAGGATCAGCTGCCGAAGGCCCGGATTCTTCGTATGCTCCATCAGGGAAAGTCCCATCCTTGTAAAGATACGGTTCTCCCCCACCAGAGGCATAACATCACACACCGTGGCAAGGCCACAGGCCTGCAAAAGCTCCGATGCGAGTCTTGCTTTGGGATCCGGTGATGACTGCTCCGTCAACTCGGACAACCTGCTGTTTGGCAGATCCAAAAGGAGCTGACAGATCTTAAAGGCCACCACGGCGCCGCAGATCTCCGGCGCAGGATAGGTGCTGTCATAACGCTTGGGATCCACCACTGCGTCTGCGTCAGGAAGAAGCTGTCTTTTTTCTCCGTCTATATCTTCGTAGTGGGGCTCATGATGATCCGTCACTACCACCTGAAGGCCCTGCTCCTTTGCAAAGCGAATAGGCTCCATGGCGGAGATTCCGTTATCACAGGTCACAATCAGCTCGATGCCCTCAGCTACGGCTTCCTCAATGAGTCTTTGATTGATGCCGTATCCGTCGGTGATGCGATCCGGTATCCGAACACTGATGCCCTTTCCGTCTTCGGGATACAGCAGTAAAAAGCTTTGATAGAGTACAAAGGATGCGGTGATCCCATCCACATCATAGTCCCCTATGATCCGAATGGCCCGGCCCTTTTCCAGTGCCTCACGGATCAGGCCTGCGGCCTTTTCTGCATCCGGCAAAAGAGCAGGCTCTAAAAGATCCGAAAGACCTCCGAAGAGAAAGCTTCGCATCTCCTCCATAGTTTCAATGTCCCGGTTTTTCAGCAGCAAAAGCAGAAGCCGATCCACTCCAAGCTCCTCAGCCATCTCTTTTGTTACGCCGCCTCTTTGGTGCAGTACCCAGCTAACAGGCAGCTTCCAGATCTCTCCCACCGGGCGGTTTTGCCAGTCGGCGGGACCCATGGTCTTTTCCTTCATTTCCTAACCTACAATAAAGGAAGGCCACCCGAAGCACCTGCATCGGATGGCGTCTCCTTGTTTCATTCTTTATACGTTCTTGATCTTCAGATATTCCTTCACTTCATTCATAACCTTGTCGTAGTTCTTCATCAGATCCGGATGGTTCTTCTTGATGAAATCTACCTTTCCGTCCTTTCCGGCCTGCTCTAACTTCTTGGCTTTCTCGGAAAGGGTATTGGCACCTACCATCTTGGAAGTGCTCTTTAAGGCATGTACGAATACCGTGTAGTTGGGGTAATCCTCTTTCTCAAAGGAGGTTGTCAGATCTCCCCGGGTCTTTTTCTCATTGTCCCTGAATGAGGTAAGCAGGAAGGTTACCGTATCCTTATCTCCCTCAGCGGCCTCCACTACAGTAGGTACATCGATGTTTTTGAACTTGAATTCCTTCTCGATCTCATCCGCAACGCTCTTCCAGAGGTTCTGGTAAAGCTTCTTTTCCATATCGTCGTATTCGATCATGACGTATTTGTCTTCCGGCAGATACTGTACGATCTTTTCTTCCAGACGCTTGCCCTGAATCGGCTTAGACATGTAATCGATGAAGCCTTCCTCCAGGTACATCTCCTTGGCACCGGATACGGCGTTGGCGGTAAGAACGATCACCGGGGTATCCTTGTTGGGTGAGTTCTTCATCTGCCGCAGGTTTCGAAGGGTTTCGATACCGTCCATGTAAGGCATCATGTGATCCATAAAGATGATATCGTACTTCAGATCCTTTGCCATCTCCAATGCTGCCTCACCGCTGGGTGCGCAGTCGATCTGGAGCTTGGTATTCTTCAAAAGTCCCTCTACCACCGACAGGTTCATGGCGTTATCATCCACAACCAGGATCTTGGCATCCGGTGCCACAAAGGTGGTGCGGTACTTCTTGATCTTTTCGTTGCTGTAAGCATATTTCTCACGGAACTTACCTACAGGCTTTCTGTCTCTGATGCCCTGCTTCAGGGTGAAGGAGAAGGTAGAGCCTACGCCGTACTCGCTGTGTACCTTCAGCTCGGACTGCATCAGCTCAAGCAGCTGTCTGGTAATGGAAAGTCCCAGGCCCGTTCCCTCGATGTTGCGGTTTCTCTTTTCCTCGATACGCTCGAAGGAAACGAAGAGCTTTTCGATATCCTCGGGCTTGATACCGATTCCCGTATCCGTTACGGAAACGATGAGGTAAATGGAGGAATCTCCTGCTTCCTTCCAATCCACTTTCAGGATTACACTTCCGTCCTCGGTATATTTCACCGCATTGGTAAGCAGGTTGATAATGATCTGTTTGAACCGGACGTCATCACCAAAGAGCAGATAAGGGATATCCTCAGCGATGATGGTCTTGAACTCCAGCTTCTTATTGACAGCCTTGATCTCGATCATGTTAATGACTTCGTTCAAAGCATTGGCGATCTCGTACTCTACAGGCAGGATCTCCATCTTACCGCTTTCGATCTTGGAGAAGTCCAAAAGGTCGTTAACGATGGAAAGCAGCGTGGTAGCTGCCTCGCGGATGTTCTCCGCATATCCCTTAATGGTAACCTCCGTTGCCTCACGCAGAATGATCTCATCCATACCCAAAACGGTATTGATAGGAGTTCTGATCTCGTGGGACATATTGGCCAGGAAATTGGATTTTGCCTTGTTGGCTGCATCTGCCATTTCCTTCAGCTCACGAAGTCTCTTGTTGGTCTTATAATGCTCGGTGATATCTACGAGCCAAACAAATTTACCGGAAACATTGACATCTTCGATGGATTCCTGACGAACCTCATAGATCTTGGACAGAGTCTCCGAAACATATTCCTCATCCTTGAACAGCCTCTCCATCTCCGGATAAGAGCTGATGTTCTTGGCGTTTACCACATCCGGGAACAGTTCCACAAAGTCCCTGTTAAAGAATAATACGCTTTGATCATTTGATACGGCCAGTACCGGTCCTACACCACTTCGGTCCAAAACACCTTTGGTCGTGGATTTTACCCGATCCTCCGCTTCTCTTGCTGCCTTTTCCGCTGCATTCCCTGTCTTTTCCTTATTCCACAATACGAAAAAGACCGCCGCTACAACTGCACATACACCGGCAATGACATACCCCACCATTTCTGCTTCCTCCATTCTCCTCTTTACCGATTGCTCGTTTTTCCCTCAAAACCGAACCCATTCCTTCTGCAACCGCCGCTCTTTTTCATCGAAAAAAAACTTTCTGCCCCTCTCAGGCAGTTGCACAATTTGTGTGCCATCGGCTTTTTGTATAATTCCCCATACAAAATACAGTATAACACCAATCCCGAAAACTAACAACATAATAACCGCAAAAACCAAAAGAAAATTCTTTATATTAGTGTAGAAGTATTTTTTGAATTGTGATATACTAGCAACGGTTTTGTGAACGGAAGGGGAAAAAACGCCCTTTTTGCTCACTTGTAAAGGCAAAGGAGGAACTGAAAAATGGGAAAAAGAACCGATATCAAAAAAGTCCTGATCATCGGCTCCGGACCGATCGTCATAGGTCAGGCCTGTGAGTTCGATTATTCCGGTACGCAGGCTTGTAAGGCGCTTCGCAGCCTGGGGTATGAGATCGTGCTGGTAAACTCGAACCCGGCTACCATCATGACGGACCCGGAGATGGCTGATGTCACTTATATCGAGCCCTTGAACGTAAATCGTCTTGAGGCCATCATCGAAAAAGAGAGACCGGATGCACTGCTGCCGAACCTGGGCGGACAGTCAGGACTCAATCTTGCGGCCGAGCTTGGCCAGGCAGGAATTTTGGACAAATACAACGTACAGGTCATCGGTGTACAGATCGACGCCATCGAGCGCGGCGAGGATCGTATCGAGTTTAAGAACACCATGAATGCTTTGGGCATTGAGGTAGCCCGCAGCGAGGTGGCTTACTCCGTTGATGAGGCTCTTGCCATTGCAGATAAACTGGGCTACCCCGTAGTCCTCAGACCGGCTTACACCATGGGCGGTGCCGGAGGCGGACTTGTTTATAATAAGGAAGAGCTCTCCACCGTATGTGCCCGCGGCCTTCAGGCTTCTCTGGTAGGACAGGTTCTGGTAGAGGAATCCGTAACCGGCTGGGAAGAGCTTGAGCTGGAGGTTGTTCGTGATAAGGACGGCAACATGATCACCGTCTGCTTCATTGAGAACATCGATCCCATGGGTATCCACACCGGAGATTCCTTCTGCTCCGCTCCCATGCTTACCATTTCTGAAGAGGTACAACAGCGTCTGCAGGAGCAGGCCTACAAGATCGTCGAGTCCATTCAGGTCATCGGCGGTACCAACGTACAGTTCGCACACGATCCCGTATCTGACAGGATCGTAGTCATTGAGATCAATCCCAGAACCTCCCGTTCTTCGGCCCTGGCATCCAAGGCCACCGGTTTCCCCATCGCTTTGGTTTCCGCAAAGCTGGCAAGCGGTCTGACCCTTTCCGAGATCCCTTGCGGAAAATACGGTACCCTTGATAAATACAAACCGGACGGCGATTATGTGGTAATCAAATACGCTCGCTGGGCTTTCGAAAAGTTCAAAGGCGTTGAGGATAAGCTGGGCACCCAGATGCGTGCCGTAGGCGAGGTTATGAGTATCGGTAAGAACTACAAGGAAGCCTTCCAGAAGGCTGTCCGCTCCCTGGAAAAGAGCCGTTACGGCCTGGGTCATGTAAAGAACTTCGATACCCTTTCCAAGGACGAGCTCTTAAGACTTCTCATCACTCCTTCCAGCGAGAGACACTTCATCATGTATGAAGCACTTCGCAAGGGCGCTACCGTGGAAGAGATCAACGAGATCACCAAGGTAAAGACCTACTTCATCGAGCAAATGAAGGAGCTGGTGGACGAAGAGGAAGCACTTGTAAAGGAATTCTCCGGAAAGGTTCCCTCCGACGAAGCCTTAAAGCAGGCTAAGATGGACGGCTTCTCCGACAAGTACTTAAGCCAGATCCTTGGCATTGCCGAGGCTGACATCAGAGCCCGCAGAAAAGAGCTGGGCATTGTGGAGCATTGGGACAGCGTTCATGTCAGCGGTACCGAGGACAGCTCCTACTACTACTCCACCTACATCGGCGAAGATCACAACGATGTAAAGGAAGATAAGCAAAAGATTATGATCCTGGGCGGCGGCCCTAACAGAATCGGCCAGGGTATCGAGTTTGACTACTGCTGCGTACACGCTGCACAGTCCTTAAAGAAACTGGGCTTCGAGACCATCATCGTAAACTGCAATCCCGAGACCGTTTCCACCGACTACGATACCTCCGACAAGCTCTACTTCGAGCCCCTGACTGCTGAGGATGTTCTGAGCATTTATGAAAAGGAAAAACCCGTAGGTGTGATCGCACAGTTCGGCGGACAGACACCTTTGAACCTGGCTTCCGAGCTGGAAGCAAACGGCGTAAAGATCCTGGGTACCTCTCCTGCCGTTATCGACCTGGCAGAAGACAGAGACCAGTTCCGTGCTATGATGGATAAGCTGGAGATCCCCATGCCCGAGTCAGGTATGGCTACCACCGTTGAAGAAGCCATCGAGATCGCAGGACGCATCGGTTACCCTGTAATGGTTCGTCCTTCCTACGTACTTGGCGGCCGGGGTATGGAAGTTGTCTATGATGATGCAAGCATGACCGGTTACATGGAAGCTGCCGTAGGTGTAACTCCTGACAGACCCATCCTGATCGATCGTTTCCTGCAACACGCTACCGAGTGTGAAGCAGACGCCATCAGCGACGGCACCCACGCTTATGTGCCCGCCGTTATGGAGCATATCGAGCTTGCGGGTATCCACTCCGGAGACTCCGCCTGCATCCTGCCCTCCAAGCATATTTCCGAGGAGCACTTAAAGACCATCCGTGACTACACCAGAAAGATTGCAGAGGAGATGCACGTTGTAGGTCTTATGAATATGCAGTACGCCATCGAGGGCGATACCGTTTATGTATTAGAGGCCAACCCCAGAGCATCCCGTACCGTGCCTTTGGTTTCCAAGGTTTGCGGTATCCGTATGGTGCCTCTGGCAACCGAGATCATTACCGGAGAGCTTACGGGACGTCCTTCACCGGTACCGAGCCTGAAGGAAAGAAACATTCCTTACTACGGTGTGAAGGAAGCGGTATTCCCCTTCAATATGTTCCCGGAGGTAGATCCCATCCTCGGACCCGAGATGCGTTCCACCGGAGAGGTTCTGGGCCTGTCCCTTTCCACCGGCGGTGCCTTCTTCAAGGCAGAGGAAGCTGCCAAGGCTGAGCTTCCCTTATCCGGAACCGTGCTGATCTCCGTAAACCGTCAGGATAAGCCTGAATCCGTAGAGGTGGCAAGAATCCTGGCTGACAACGGCTTCAAGATCCTGGCAACGGGAACCACCTGTGACCTTCTGGTTGAAAACGGCATCCCTGCCATCAAGGTGAAGAAGCTCTATGAAGGAAGACCCAACATTCTGGATCACATTTCCAACGGCGAGATCGATCTCATCATCAACTCTCCTGTCGGAAAGGATTCCACCCATGATGACAGCTACCTCAGAAAAGCAGCCATCAAGAATAAGATCCCTTACATCACCACCATCGCAGCTGGCCGCGCCGCTGCAGAGGGAATCGACCATATGAACAAAAGACACCTGGGCGAGCTGCACTCCCTGCAGGAGTGGCACGAAAAGATCCAGGAGATCTGAAGCTTCTGAAAAACAAATGCATATATGCACAGCAAAGGCCCCGGCAATCGCCGGGGCCTTATTCTGTCTTGATTCCGTCCTGATTCTATTCTGCCACTCCCCTGTCTATCGCAGGTTCGAATTCTTATATTCCATTCGCAGCTTGGAGTAGATAAAGTGCTGCCCCGGGAAGATGGTAAGATACCCGCTGAACACAAAGCTGACAGCAGCTGCAATGGCAAACAGGATCAGCCGATCCGATCCGAAGACCTCTGCCGCAAAACAGATGCTTGCAATGGGGCAATTCACGGAACCGCAGAATACGGCGATCATTCCGATGGCCGCAGCAAAGCAGGGATCCAGTCCCACAAGGGGGCCGAACCAGCAGCCGAAGCAGGCGCCGATGATCAGCGCCGGGAACACGCCGCCGCCCTTATAGCCGGATTGCAGGGTAATTCCAGTAAAGATCAGCTTCAAAAGGAAGTCATAGGGATGAGCCGTTCCATAAACAATGGCCTTTTCCAAAAGCGCAGCACCGGAGCCGTTATAGGTCTGATCTCCCACCAGAAGGGTTAACAGAATGATGACTGCGGATCCGATGAGGACCTTCACATACTCATTTTTCACCCGCTTTCGATACAGCCCGCTCACCGAAAGCATGAAGCCGCAAAACAGCATGGAAACAAGGGCACAGGCCACTGCCAGTATGCCGATCTGAAATACGGAAAGGGCGTTGATCTCCGGCACCTTTAACAGGTCATAATGCATGGGAGCAAGCCCCAACAATCTGGTAACAAAATAGGAAGCCAGGGCTGAAAGCAGACAGGGTAAAAGGGCCGCATAGTAGATAACCCCCAGGCTGACTACCTCCATGGACAAAAAGGTTGCCATGAGGGGTGTTCCGAAAAGGGCCGTAATAAGCCCCGCCATACCGCACATAACAAAGAGGCTTCGATCCTGCTGGTTCAGGCCCACCTTGCGGCTCAGAAGCGCGGAGATGCCGCCACCCATCTGCATGGCTACACCGACTCTTCCTGCGGATCCACCAAAGAGATGGGTGCAGATGGTGGATAGAAAGCTGACAATGATCACCTGAAAGGGAATATCCTCCGTGGTCCTGACGGAGTCAAAGATCAGATCTGCTCCCCGGTCCTTGGTGATGCCGAACATCCGATACAGCGCCACGATCAAAAGGCCTGCCGCCGGAAGCAAAAACAAAAGCCAGTTATGCTGTCCCCGGATCTCATTGGACCATTGTATAAACAGCGAAAAGGCACCACCCAGACATCCGCAACGCACACCGGTAACGGAGGCAAAGGCCGCCCATCTGAAGCAGATCCTGACATAGTGCAGTACCACAAGCCATCTGGTTTTTTTCATAGTTTTTCCCCATATAATGTAAGTCGAAATTGCCGCCTTCTGG
>JAEEKV010000274.1 GCA_016282595.1 Lachnospiraceae bacterium | reverse complement strand
TCCACTGGATTTCACTGTCGAGGAGCTGGACGCTCTCTTTGATCTGGCTGCAGACATTGAAAGAACCCCGCAAACTATGCACACAAATGCGAAGGCAAAAAGCTGGCCACCTGCTTTTACGAGCCCAGCACCCGTACCAGGCTGAGCTTCGAAACCGCCATGCTGAATCTGGGCGGTTCCGTCATCGGCTTTTCCGATGCAGCTTCCTCTTCCGCTTCCAAGGGAGAAAGCGTTGCGGATACCATCCGCGTTATCTCCTGCTTTGCGGATATTTGTGCCATGCGCCATCCCAAAGAAGGCGCGGCTACCGTTGCCAGCACTCACAGTAGCATTCCCGTCATCAACGCAGGGGACGGCGGACACCAGCACCCCACCCAGACCTTGACGGATATGCTGACAATCAGAGCCCTGAAAGGTCGGCTTTCGGACTACACCATCGGACTTTGCGGCGATCTGAAATTCGGACGTACCGTTCACTCCCTGATCAACGCCCTGTCCCGTTATGACAATGTACGCTTCGTCTTCATCTCTCCCGAGGAGCTTCGGATCCCGGACTACCTCATCGATATGTTAAAGGAGCGTGGCATTCCTTACGAAGAAGTGATCCGCCTGGAGGATACCATCGGCAAGCTGGATCTTCTGTATATGACCAGAGTACAAAGAGAGCGCTTCTTCAACGAAGAGGATTACATCCGCTTGAAGGATTTCTACATCCTGGATCAGGCCAAGCTGGAGCTTGCCAAAAAGGATATGCTGGTGCTCCATCCCCTTCCCAGAGTCAATGAGATCTCCGTTGAGGTGGATGAAGATCCCAGAGCCGTTTATTTCAAGCAGGTACAGTACGGTGTCTATGTGAGAATGGCTTTGATCCTGACACTGCTTGGTATGGCGGATTGATACCGGGTGTAAGTTATCATTCAAAACCCACATGACGAAACTACCCCACAGGGTATAAATACCCTAAAGGGCATAAAGGAGAGAATATATGCTGAACGTAGGAAAAATCGAAGAAGGCTATGTACTGGATCATATCAAAGCCGGAAAAAGCCTGACTATCTATCATTTACTGCACCTGGATAAGACTGATGCCCAGGTAGCCATTATCAAGAATGCAAAGAGCAACAAAATGGGCAAGAAGGACATCCTGAAGGTGGAATGCCCGGTAGGCTCCATCAACCTGGACGTGCTGGCCTTTCTGGATCGGAAGATCACCGTCAATGTTATTCAGGACGGCGAGATCATGCACAAGGAGGATCTGATCCTTCCCAGAGAAGTCAAGAATGTCATCAAATGCAAGAATCCCCGCTGCATTACATCCATTGAGCAGGGGCTGCCTCATATCTTCGTACTGTCCGATGAGAAGAAGGGCGTGTACCGCTGCAAGTACTGCGAGGGGAAATACAACGAATACTAAATAACCAACTCCGCATCCGTCGAATCTGCATCTCCCGGCTTAGCTCAGACAGTTCGGTGCCCGCAAGCGGGCATCCGTAACTCGCCGCCGGAAGATCAGATCTCGCCGACTGCTCATCAAAAATATACGAACAAAAACCCGGCTCATGGAGCCGGGTTTTGATATTCTATATTCAGTACGTAATCGCGGGAAACGTCTTGAACTTCGGGAAGTACCGAAAGACCGCCTTCCCCAGGATCTGGTCCTTCTGCACAAAGCAGTACTTCTTTGCAATGCCGTCCGCCTGATCCTTTGCAAGTCCGGCTTCGATGGCTTCTCCCACCCAGTATCTGCTGTCTGCAGAGTTGTTGCGGTTATCTCCCATCATGAAATAGCATCCCTGGGGGATCTGAATGGCAATGCCGTCATTGGCGATAACCCACTCTTCTTTCAGATAGGGTTCCGACAGGGCTTCTCCGTTGATATACACCTTGCCGGATTTGATCTCCAGCTTTTCTCCCGGCAGACCGATGAGTCGCTTGATATAGTTCTCACTCTCATCTACGGGATATCGGAAAATGATCACATCCCCTCGTTGGGGCTCCTTATTGATATAAGCCAGTCTGTTTCCGATGAGCCGATCCCCCGGCATGATGGTGCTTTCCATGGAGCCGGTAGGTACATTTGCATTGACGATCAGAAAATGATTGATGAACAGTGCAAACGCCACGGCTATGGCAATGGTGATGATCCAGCTTATGATCTCTTTGACAATGGAAAAGGACTCTTCCCCTTCCGTTGTTACTGTAACTTCTTCTTTTTCTTCCACACTCATAAATCTGGTTTGTATCCTTTCAATCTCTTACACAAAACTGATGACAGGCTCTTTGGGAGCGGTGGTCTTTTCTACGGAAATGGCAGAAAGCACGGGGCCTTCCTTACCGTAATCCTCAAAGAACTCGATCCCCACCTTTGCAGTTACCTTGATCCAGTCCTGCTCCTTTAACTCGTCCATTTTATCATACTTGCATGCATAACCCAAAAAGGCCATATCTTCTGCGCAGCAGGTCATTGCCATACGGCCGGGTACAAAATAGCCCTTGGGGAATTCCTTCGGCTTTAACACCTGTGCCAGATAAGAAATGGTCTTGCCCCGATAGCGCTCGGCATTATCCAGCACATCGATATACCAGACGCCGTACTGCTGATCGTTCAGGGAAATGGTATCTGCGTTTACATCATAGGGCAGATCCTCTTCCAGCGTCACATTGACCTCTCCGTTTTTATCCTCAAAGATCACTTCCGCCTGCTGGTTAATGGCCTTGATATTCCGCTTATAGGTGGGAATCTTATCCATGATGTTGTCGCAGCGGTTCATAAGGATCATCTCGGATTTGCGAAGATGCTCTGCCAGCAGGGATTTCATATTGGTAAAGTAGGTAGCAAAGGTGGAGCCGTCGATCATGGTGATCTGCTGCTCTAATTTCCAATGCCAGGGGAACTTGATGTTTTTGCTGTTCCACATGCCGTTAAACTCAATGATGACTCTGGCAGGTCTGTGCTTTTTCTCCAGGGCAATGAGGTTCTGAGGGGTAAAGTCCTCCTCGTCCTCAATGAGTTCCATGACCGCCCTGCTCTTTTTCAAAAGCTCTTCATCATACTCCACTTCCCCTTCCTCACAGACGATCACCAGTGTGGTGCCCTTGGTCTGAAAGTAGGGCTGGGAGATGGTATATTCAATGAACATCGTTTTTCCGCTGTCCAAAAAACCATTGATCATAAATACAGGTATCATACTTACTTGTCACTCCTTGTAAACAATGCCTTCAATGCATCTTCCTTCAGATCGGAACCGATGACGCAGATCTTTCCGGTGACCTCAGCGCTGCCGCTTCTGACCTCGCTCTCTTCAGGCACATAGTCAAAGTGGATGAAGCTTCCGTCTCCCGCAGGCAGCATACCCTTGCTTCGCAGAATGTAACCGTAGGTTGCCTGATCATCCAGCTTTTTCAGGATCTCTTCCACTTCTTCCCTGGTATAAACATCCGGCGTCTCCATGCCCCAGCTGGTGAAGACTTCATCTGCATCATGGTGATGATGATGTCCGCAGCTGCACTCGCCGTCATGATGGTGATGATGATGCTCATGCTCCTCATGGTCGTGGTCGTGATGATGCTCATGCTCCTCATGATCGTGATCGTGATGATGCTCATGATCGTGGTCGTGGTGATGCTCATGCTCCTCATGGTCATGGTCGTGATGGTGCTCATGCTCTTCATGATCATGGTCGTGATGGT
>JAEEKV010000273.1 GCA_016282595.1 Lachnospiraceae bacterium | reverse complement strand
GCCGTTCCGAAGATGTCATGGAAAAGAGCCTGCTTAGCGCAGAAGATATCTTTGCCATGAAAAAGGACGGGGAGTGTGCCATCGTGGTAAAGGGCACGGATCCTTTATTCCAGACCAAGTGCCGGATGGAAAAGACGGACTTTGTAAAGCTTTTGTGCAGGAAGGACAACCCCTATAACCCGAAAAAGCGGCACGAGGAAAAGGTGAAAAAGCTGAAGGCTATGGGAAAAGCCATGTTCGAGGGAGAGCAGGCAAGAGCCGAGGCAAAAAAGCTGACAGACGAAGGCATTGTGATCAAGCATACAACGATGGAAGAGCGCATGGCATTTGCAGAAGCTGCCCTTATACGGGAACCGAAAGGTAGAGCCATGTCAAAGGAGACAAGAAAGCGCCTGCAGGAGAATGCAGAGCGGTATAAGAAAAAGGCTCAGATGAACAAGGAGATCACGCTTGGTGAGTTTAAGGTAAATCAGGACGGATCTGAGTGCGACCAAAAGACCTATATGGACCGCTGTGATACGGTAAGAGGCCTTATCAATAACGGCTTTTCCAACTTGCAGATAAGGAGCCTTAAGCCCCTCATCATAGAGGGGAGCGATTATGATCGGATCAGGCGTCTGTTTAATCCGGGATCAAGCGAACAGGAGATTGAAGAGTACATAAACCAGATGAAAGGAACATAAGCGCAGAGCCATGGCCAGAGGGCTGTGGCTCTTTTTGAAAGGAAGTAGAAGTTATGGAGTATGGATATGTGAGAGTATCATCTCTTGAACAAAACGAAGAAAGGCAGCTTATAGAACTTAGAAAACAGGGGGTAAAGAACGAAAACACCTATATCGACAAGCAATCCGGAAAGGATTTTGACAGGCCAAAGTATAAAGAACTGAAGGGAAAGCTTAAAGAAAACGATGTCTTGTATGTCCTTAGCATTGATCGTCTTGGCAGGAATTATGAGGAGATTCAGGAACAGTGGAGGCTTTTGACGAAGGAAATCAAAGCGGATATTTGCATTATCGATATGCCGCTTCTTGATACAAGGCGTGAAAAGGATCTTCTTGGGACATTTGTAGCGGACCTTGTACTGCAGATTTTATCTTTTACCAGCGAGTCAGAGCGTAATGCCATAAAAGAACGCCAGCGTCAGGGCATTGCCGCTGCAAAGGCAAGAGGCGTCAGATTTGGAAGACCAGAAAAGCCAATCCCGGATGATTTCGTGAACCTTATCAAAAAGTGGGAACGGGGGCAGATTTCTGCAGAATACATCACAAACTACTGCAAGATCAGTCAGGCTACCTTCTACAGGCGTCTTCGAGAATACAGGATGAAGAACGGCGGGCTCTCATAAGGTGTACCTTTTGATTTATGCCCCCATGACGCTTTTCCAACATAGTAACGGTTGTTTTCGATCCATAAACTTTGATTTCGGCGGCTTTCCATCTTGTAATGAGTTGCATATACAAGGAAATCTTTGTATAATTGATGTGTTTCTGAGTTCTCAAAAGTTACACCTTTTGATCAAACCGGGGGATTTCCATTAAACTTTTTGGCTGTTCAATTGTCTTATTATCAGATGGCCGGTCGTATTACCATCGGCGATCAACAGGGAACCATAAGCAGCCACTACATAAAGGAGAAAAAAAGTTTATGGATGAAAACAGGAAACAACGAGCTGAAGATAACCTGTCGGGAACTGTAGGAACAGAGGGGAAAGTCAAGCTGTCATATTACGAAATGTTTAATAAAGTCTTTCTCTATTTAGAGGAGCACTACAAAAAAGAGTTAAAAAAACAATCGCAGACTTTTCTGTCTCATTTTCAGATTGATAAAAGAGCATGAATGGGGGCTTTCCATATGTATTGTATCAAATGTGGAACAAAGCTAAATCCGGAAGATAAGTTTTGTTTCAAATGTGGAACAAGGGTTGAGCCGGTTATCAGTAAACCGAAAACATCCGAACAGCAGGCACAGGTACATCGCCGTCAGGATGATACTATCACGGCTCTCGTGACGAGGTTTATGAAGGATCAGGATCCTGATGCATTTGAAAAAATATATCAGGCTGAATCATCCAAAGTATTTGCCAGAGCCCGGATGATGATGGGCAATGATGCAGATGCGCAGGATACTCTGCAGGATGTATTTCTGAGTGTTTATACCAAAATAGGCGGGCTGAAAAATGCCGGCGCGTTTGAAGGCTGGCTGATGACGCTTACCAGAAATGCATGCCTGAACCAACTGAACAAGAACGGCCGTGTAACACAGTTTGCAGTGGCAGAAGACGGCACCTCTTATCAGGAGGAGCTTGAGAATCCGTATGTGGATTTCCAGCCGGAAACCACAATGGAACAGAACGAGCTGGCGGAAAATCTGAAACAGATCATGGATACGTTGCCTGCAGTGCAGAGCATCTGCCTGCAGATGCGGGAATATGATGGACTTTCCTACCAGGAAATCGCGGATGAATTGTCCATACCCCTAAGTCAGGTAAAAAACAATATCTTCCATGCCAAGAAAAAGGTGAAAGCAGAAGTCATTGCTCGGAAACTCTATGCAGCAGCACCTCTTGCCTTCTTCCTGTGGATGCTTCGTCAGAGCACAGAGGTTTACGCTTGCGAAGCATCTGTTGCCGATGCTGTTTGGACAGAGATTTCTTCGCAAACAGGTTCCGTTACCGCATCGGGCGAACCGGGCAGCCCGGCATCCGATCCATCCGCTACAGGGGATACATCCTTTACACCGCAGGAGAATGATGTCGCTGCGCCTGCTTCCGAGGCAACGCCGGTTTCCGAGGCAGCGCAGGTTTCCGAGGCAACGCCGGTTTCTCAGGCAGTGCCAGTTTCCCGGGCAGCAACTGCTTCCAAGGCGGCGATAGCGTCCAAGTTCGCGGGCCTGTCACTTGGTACCAAAATTCTTATTGTAGTTGTATCGGCAGTGTTGCTGATCGGAACGGGTGCAGTAGCAACACTGGGTGTTATGAAAATCGTGAATAAAGATACGAATCCTGCACAGTTAGAATCTGAAAGCAATGACAGCGAAGCAGCTGACGATGCAGCAGGTACAGCGGATGATTCTGCGACCGGGGCCGACGGATCCAATCAGACAGCCGTAACAGCAGACGTCAGCGGAGAGCAGACAGTTGATGACAGTGAGGATGAGGAAGCATTTGAACCGATTGATTATTGGGATAAGTTGACTGAAGATCAGAGGGTGAGGCTATATTGCTTATTATGTGCCATATATGATGAACAGGAAGCGAATAATCATAAAACCACAACACATAATCAAACTTCTGGCAGACAATACTCGGATCCCTTGGCCGAATCTACGGAGGATCTGGCCGAAATCACATATTCAATTATGATTGCCCCCGGATTTCGAAAAGATTTCAGATATGAACAAGAATACGAAGGGACATATATCGATGGGAGTACATATATTCTGGATATTTATGTCGGATCAAAAGAGGATGTGGATAATCTTTTGAAAAACACTGTTGATCTGACGATCATGAGTCCTGAAGGTGTTGTTCGTGAAGGGAATACAAACCTTTGGTACAAGAACAATGAATACTGGGCACCTGTTCTCGATGATTGGGTAAATGGGTGTGCAGGACTGCTTAAGATTGAGCAGACCGGAGCGGATGAAGTGATGATCTATGGTATTACCGGAACGGGTAATGAACACTATGTTTGTGAAGAAGACTATGATCCGCATAAATGGCATTACTATGAAAATGAAATAGATGATTATATGACTTTGAAACATAGTTATTCTGCTAAAGCTCGGATCAATCCGGACAGTCCCTGCGGACTTACGATCATGGGTATTGTGTATGATGACCCGGAATCTGCGGCGGTTGCAAAAGAAGCAGGATTTGATAGTGCGGATTTTGGATCCGGTATAGAAGATTCATCGGCGGAAGATGCGGAAAAGACATATTTCCTTCTTCCAAACAGTAATCGCGAGCCGTTAAAGGAAAGCGATATCAGCGATATGACAGCCCAGCAGCTACGATTGGCAAGGAATGAAATATATGCCAGACATGGCAGGAAATTCCAGGACCAGGAGCTGCAGGCATATTTTAACAGTCAGCCCTGGTATGCCGGATTTATTGAGCCTGAGGATTTTAATGAAAACATGCTGAATGACGTCGAGAGAGAAAATGCAGAAATATTAAAAAAAGAAGAAGAGAAGAAAAAATAAAAAAAGCAAAAACTATTAAACTTTTCCCTTCTTGGATTGTCTTGATAGTAGAGAGGCGGGAAAGGAGACGTATCAAAAGTCACAGAAAGCCAATCAACTGACGATAAAACAGGGTTGTCAATGTAAATGCCATTAAGGCATGCGGAGTTGAAACTACAGATTAGATTATGGAAAGGGGATTTTATATGTATTGCAGTAAATGTGGGTCATTAATAGAGGATCAGGTTCAGTTTTGTCCTTTTTGTGGAAATCAGGTGTCTGTATCCGGTATGTCACCTATCAGTCAATATGTTGGGAAAAACACCAGACAAGAGGAACAGGGACGATTTGCATTATTCAAAAATCTAATACCCCCAATTCAAAAAATGGAAGAAATTCAATTACAGATCAATGAAAAGGGACAGAGGTTATTTGCTATTAAGGGATTAGACTTCTATGTAATGAGATCCACAGCCTCTATTGTCATAGGTTTTATTGCAGGTATTTTTAGTGTTTTTGGACTCGAGGATAATGGGATAATAGGATTATTTATAGATCTTCCGTTTCTTTTGGGGGTTACT
>JAEEKV010000272.1 GCA_016282595.1 Lachnospiraceae bacterium | reverse complement strand
TGATTTTTATCAAAAAACACAAAAAACGCCATATAAAGCATAAAAAAGCATCCAACTATTCGTTAAAGTGACCTTTTGCGAATAGTTGGATGTCACTCTTTCAGAGTCTATTAATTTCAAAAAGCCTTTTTTCTTACCTCCAATCAGCCTCAGCCCGGTTATAATAATCCATTAAAACAGGTTTTGTGAGGCGATTGACTTCTACATCATCACTGATTTCATCCTTACCAAAGCAAAACAAAGAAGCAACATTATCGGAACTTAAATATCTGGTTTCCACATCAAAGGAAATGGATTCGGAAAGTTCCTTGCGGCTTGCCATATTAAAGCCCCAATCACCGAAGGCAGGAACCTCCAGATGATAGGCTTTCACGAAAAGTCCTTCGTCAGCGATGGTTTTGTTGATACACCAGAATGCATCCGTTGCATAATAAGGGCTGGTGGATTGCACCACCAAAACACCTTCTTCGTTAAGGCAGCCTTTACACATCCGATAAAACACATTGGAATACAGCTTATTGAGCACTTCTGAATTGGGATCAGGAAGATCTACAATGATCAGATCATATCGATCTTCACATGTTTCCAGATACTCATAGGCATCCATAATATGCACATTCAACTTTTCGGATAATAAACTGCCCTGATTGATATCCGTAATATTTCGATCTGTACTGCAGATTCTTATCATTTCCGCATCCAGATCCACCAGATCGATACGCTTTACCTCAGGGTATTTCAGCACCTCTCTAACCGCCAGGCCGTCTCCGCCCCCCAGGATCAGTACTGCTTCTCTTCTGCTGATTTCATTCATAGGCACATGTACCAGTGCTTCATGATAACGATATTCATCTGCCGTGGAAAACTGGCAGTTTCCGTCAATAAACAGCCGCACATCGTCCTTATGCTTTGTCATAACGATCTTCTGATAAGGAGTCTGCTCCGTCAGGATCACCTTATCCTGATACAGTCCGCTCTCAATGGCATTGGAGATGTTATCGGAAAAGATCATGCCAAGGACCATAAAAACCGCCAGAATGATTCCCAAAACGCGATAAATGGTGATATGCTCTACCCTATCCCCGAACTTTATCATAATAAGCATAGCGCAGAGGATGTTAAACAATCCGCATAAAAAGGAGGTGGAAAAATATCCCAGCTTCGGCAGCAAAAGCAAAGGAAATGCAATGGCTCCCACCAAACCGCCGATATAATCAAAGCTGAAGATGGATGACAGGGTCACCTTCAGATTGTTCTCATCCTGCTCTATGATCCGGGTCATAACAGGAATCTCCGCTCCTGCAAAGGTACCGATGATAATGATCACCAGATACATGACAACCGAATAGTTATCAACGTAAATATTCGCCAAAAACAGGATCAGGGAACTGATACCGCCGATCACACCGATTCCCAGCTCTATTGTCATAAAAATCCGAAACAGATTTTTCGTAAAGAACTTGGAAAGATACGCGCCCAATCCCAAAGAAGCCATATACAGGCCGATGGTAACGGAATATTGAAGCGTACTGTTTCCGAGTAAATAGGAACTGACTGCGCTGATGATGAGCTCATAGCACATAGAGCACCCTGAGATGATCAGCGTAGTCAGCATCAATATTCTGTATTGTTTACTCATTGTTTTACTGGATCACTCCGCTTACGATGAAGGCAACGCCCATGAAAATACCGAAGATCATAATGCCTGCAGCTTCGTTCTTATTCTGGATCTCCACATTGAAGTTGAACTTTTTGTTTACGATATCCACTGCAAAATAGCCAATGATAAAGGCTGCAATACCAATAACTGCATAAATGGCTGTGTTCAGCACCCCCTGTAAAAGCTCCTGGCCGTCGGACACCGTAAAAGAAATGATGGCTGAACGAATGATAAAGCCAAGTCCTGCATAGATTCCTGCGGATACCCATCCTACGGCTTTATTGCCTTCCTGGATCTCCTTGGGAAAATCAGCGGGGATGATCAGGTCGATGATAAGATAACCGATCATCATGGCCGCCAGGCCCACCACAAGATATACTAAGGTTTCCAATGCTGCTGTCATGTTTGAATCCTCCTTTTTATCTGATTATAGGTATTTTAATACATGTTTAGTAACTAAATATGTAACAGTATTTCATTTCAGTGTTTTATTTCAGTGTTTTGTATGAGCCTTCTGTCTATTTCCCGCCACCGCTGGATGAGCTTCGGCTGTTGATGCTCGCCTGTCTGACGGAGCTGGAATAGGAATCAAAATATCCGTTGCCTACATTGTGGATGGTATCTCCGGAATAAGACTGATAAGCCGAAGGGGTTTTCTTAAAGCTGCCGGAATCCGCCGAATAACCGGAGGAATAATAGTGACTCCGATACCACCTTGTGTTGTTCTTAGAGCTCTTATAGGGCTCATTATCCGAGGTGTAATTGTACTTACGGTTTGATACCTGTACATACACTTTTTTTGGTTCATCCTCCGGATGATAGATCAGGCAATACTCCTTCTTCGTCAGAATGGCGATGGTATCGTCGGATTTTTCATCCTTCTGGGTAATGGACTCCGTATAACCGTTGATACCGTTGATCACCAGCTTTGCCACATTATCCGTGGTATCCTCTATGGTATATTCATATACATCCGCCTTCTGCTTCTGGTTGCCTGTGATGGATGTGACATAGGAAAAAATGCTGGATTTTTCCAGGTACTTGTTCATGGAGCGGTTGGTACTGATGGCATCAATGATATTGGAAAAGATCGGCCCTCCGATACAGATCAATACCAGGATCGTGCAGACAATAGCCGTAAGCATATTGTTTGAGTTCATCGTAAGCGTCTGTTCAAAGCCGGTAACGACAATCTCTTCCTTTTCGATATAGTAGCCGTAGGAATATTCCGTTCCATCTGACCAGATCTCCGTGGAGAGGATCTTTTCCTCACTCTCATCCTCGAATTCTACAAAGCTGGCGGTTTCTCCCGGATCCACGTCCACATCGCCGCAATAGGAAACCACCTTTTGAACGCCCTCATCCACCTTATGCCACTCGGGGCCGATGCTGCCGCGTACGTTATTTGCGGCAAAGGACATGGAGTATTCCTGATATTCATGGTCAACGGAAAGCCAGAACTCACCTTTATTCGTGGAAAGCCTGTACTCCACCCATCGTTTGTTAAAGTCCGAGAAGTTGGCGTATTCAATATAGCCGATCACATGGCAATCCAGATCCCGGATCTTCAACTTGGTACCTACCTTGTAGTCAATCATAGCACTCTCCTCTTTATGCGCAAAGCACTCTCCTCTTACGCTTCAGGCGTCCCTGTAATGTTGCGCTCCACCAACGTAAGCTTTGCTGTTTTTGCTCCGAAAAGCTTTTGTAAGATCTCTGCCACACCCTCCGCCACGGTGTCACTGCAGGAAAAAACATCCACAGCCGCATATCCGTATTCCGGCCAGGTGTGGATTGAAAAATGTGAAGTGGTGATGACAGCAAAATAGGTTACACCGATCGGCTGGAATTCATGTATGCATTCCTCCACGATCTGTGCACCTACATAAGTGATCGCCTGATGTGCAATTTCCTGTACGGCTGCGGGATCGTTGATCATGTGTCCGCAGCCGTACAAATCTACAACTAACTGCTTTGCCATTGCTTGTTTCCTTTAGTGTTGACGCAGCCATTCATCGGATGCATGAAGGGATGCGTAGTTTTTTGTGGCTTCCTTTTTATCTGAGCCGCAGCCCCTGCAGACGGTGGCATCTGCGCTGTTTAAGCTGCCGCAATAATCGCAGTACCAGTCCGGGGCATTTGAGGTCTTTTGGGCCTCATCCCTTGAGAGGGTTGCTGCCTGCAGATCTGTAGGCAGATAAAAGATACAGTCAGCTCCTCTGGGACTTCCACAGCCCTCACAGTGGTCAAATCTGGCTCGGATGCCCTTTTGTCCGCAAAAACTACAGTCCCATAAGCCTTCGATTCGTCTGGATTCCATACCATCTATCCTCTTTTTTTCTGATCGTCTCTTAAATCTTTTTCACCTGCTCCTTTTTGATCTCCTGCTCCTTTTGCGGGATTTCATCCTTTGGTGCAGTAAGCGCATCATATTTCAGGTCTTTGTTCAGGTTCTTCAGCTCCGAGATCAGAGATTTGGCACCGTTTTGCAAATGCAGCTCTACACTGCCCATCTCATGCCGATCGGTAATATAGGAATATAGCGCTCTTCCAAGCTCCATGCTTTTGTCCATCCTGGTGCGGAAGGCATAATAATCGTTTTCCTTCGGATCCGCACCCTTTTCCAGATTCTCAATAGCGGCATTGGCTGCCAGGGAAGAAACCAGTACGTTAAAATACTTGCTGCATTCTGCTTTATCGCCGTTGTGGATCTTTGTAAAATCGAGGGTTTTCAGACGATTTGCTTCCTTATCCAGCTTCTGTTTGGCAATGGCGAGCTGGATTTTTTTCAGATCCAATCCGTGCTTTTCAATGAGGGCCATTGCATTTTTCGTATCGGTTTTGGAAAACTTCTCCAGGCTTCTGGCTCCGCCATAGCGGTCAGCGCCTGCAAAGGTCAGCGGATTCCGGCTGCTGACATATACATTTGAGAGATAGTTCAGCTCCTTTGCTGCGCTCAAAAACTTCGTTGCCAGCAGGGTTTTGTCATGCTCATTCTTTTTCGCAAATACCGAGGACATTTTGCCGTTATCCCCCTGCTCAGCGACCTGCCTTATCTGTATCATATGCTCAGCAGCCTCTCTGACGGCCTTATGTTTTTCACTTTCATTTTTGAAAATGCTCAGGCGGCTGGTATTGAAGCGGTCCAGTTCTTTGAAATAAAGGCCGATATTCTTGCTTCTCGGATAAACGATGAGTTCTTCGATCTTGTCATCTTCCTTCGCATCCTTTTCAGGGTCTTTCTCTTCCTTCTCTTCTTTGGAATTGATCTTGATCTCATCATTCTGCTTGCTGTCGCTGTTGATGATCAGATCTTCTTCCTTATCGTTCTCCTTTTTCTTTGCTTCTATCTCTTTCTCTTTTTCTTTCTCTGCAGCCTCTTTAATGATCTGGACTCTGCGGGACATGCGTGCAGCCGCATTAAGGGAAGTACCTGCGCTGTTGGTCAGTGCCTCGCACATGAGATTTTTAGATTCCTCATCCAGGATCTTTTCTTCAAAGCCTTTCAAATTGGAGACTTCCAAAAGGGATGAGACCAAATTACAGTATTTATGATTCTGCATCTGGTTCAGATCTTTTTCTACTTTAATCTTGCTGTCTTCATCCAGATTCTGAAGGGCTTTAAAATACTCCTTCTCATCTTTCCCGTGGAAGAAGTAAGCCACCAGATAGCTGACCTTTTCTTTTTGAGACGCATCCGGATCTCGAAGGACACTCATCAAGACCTGCTTGGGATCTTCCTCTTTACCGAACTCGATCCTCTGGATATAATCGCTGTCCAGATCAGGAGCCTCAACAATATTGATTATTTCCTGATTCTGCTCCTTGTTCTCGGATTCATTGACGTTCTTAGGAGCATCATCCTTCAGGATCTCAAAACTGTCATCATCCTCTTCCATTTCAAGCTGCTGCTGATTCTTTTCAGC
>JAEEKV010000030.1 GCA_016282595.1 Lachnospiraceae bacterium | reverse complement strand
GCAGTTTGCTAAAGATATCTCGGAATTCTCCGAGGGTCAGAAGAAAAAGGTACTCATAGCAACCAGTCTTATTACGCCGGCTCATCTGTATATCTGGGATGAACCGCTTAACTATATAGATGTATTTTCCAGAATGCAGATAGAGAAACTGATCCTGGATTATCACCCCACAATGCTGCTTGTGGAGCATGATGTGAGGTTTAAAGATAAGGTTGCAACTATGGAAATAACCATGTAAGAATAATGAAGCATTAACTCTACTTTCCGTAGGTACCATATTCTTTGGCAGTGATATATTATCTTCACATGGAGGTGAGAACGAAT
Organism: Lachnospiraceae bacterium; assembly: GCA_016282595.1. Classification (GTDB taxonomy): domain Bacteria; phylum Bacillota; class Clostridia; order Lachnospirales; family Lachnospiraceae; genus RGIG7926. The sequence goes on along the minus strand of JAEEKV010000030.1, from coordinate 3,713 downwards.
ATGAACCAATATGTTACAGGAACGATTATTAAGGAACTGCGGGAAAAGAATAAGATGACACAGCGCGAGCTGGCTGAAAAGCTGGGAGTGAGTGACAAAAGCGTGTCAAAATGGGAAACTTCAAGAGGTCTTCCGGACATTACCCTGCTGGAACCTATAGCTGAGGTATTTAAGATTTCAGTTACGGAGCTGATATCCGGCAATACCATTCATAATGCAAATGTATCAGCAAACATGCTGCGGTCGAAATTTTATGTCTGTCCGGTTTGCGGAAACGTGATTCATAGTATGGGCGAAGCGTCGATCCATTGCCACGGCATTCAGCTTATCCCTTTAGAGGCTGAACCAACAGATGAACATCACATGGTTTTCATCGAGCGTATTGAGGATGAATATTATGTGCGTATCGATCACAGCATGACGAAGGAGCATTATATTTCATTTGTCGCGGCGGCTTCATCTGGTGATATGCAGATGGTGAAGTTATATCCTGAGGGGAGTGCTGAAGCAAGGTTGAAGATCAGGGGAGTCAGAAGGATCTTCTTTTACTGTAATCGTGATGGCCTGTTTTCGATCAATCCGGTAAAAGGCGTTGATGATAAGGAAAGCGGATATGACGATTCGCAGGAACGAAGAGAACTGGAGAAGGCGGCAAATATGCTGTTTGGATAGGTGATGACACGAATCGTATCCCGAATTTCTATCGTAAACTTGGGTATAAAGACAGTGGGGGCTTTGTTTTGGGTGTTCCGGGATATGAACAGCCGATGGAGATGATCATGATAAAGGCGGTTTAAGGGCTTGGAGAAAGATGATATGCGTATGAGAAAAAGAAAACTGCTGTATCCGGTATTACTATTATTGCTGATGCTTGTTTTGTCCGGGTGTGGAAGCGGCAACGTAAATAACGGGAGCGGATCTTCGATCGGCGGAGAGGGTATACGGGCAGAACAGGATGAATATAAAGGAGAGGAGGAAATCCCCTCCTTTGAAAAACTGAACGGAACCAGTCAGGCAAATGAAGCAACCGCATCAGAGGATGGAAACGAGCAGGAGGAATCTCAGCTTTGGAGTCTGCCCGGCCGCGAAGACCTTGAACCGGTCACTGACATGGCTGAGATGTTTGCCTCAGCGCAAGAAGATGCCTATCAGCCATTTCGGGATCCGGAGAAAAGCTTTTGCTGGAATCTGGAAGGATACGCCGCACCGGTTCTTTTGCAGTCCACCGGAACATGCGAAACCTATTCCGCTGTGACCTGTATGAATGTAAATTACCAGATCACGCATCACGAACCGGCGATCATAGATCCGCTAGAGCTTTTGAACCGGTTCTATGTTGCGGATCCCGACGATCCGGACAGCGGAGAAGGAGAGTACATCAAGGCGGGCAATCCCAACGATTACGGCAGCAACCTGTCGGGAATGGTCTTTGCCTTTGCCTCTGATCCGTATGACGGTTTTCTGTTAAAGGATCTGAGTATTCGGAAGCGGAATTTGGATGCGGGAGATGAGCCCTTTTCACCGGAAGAGGTCAAGGAAGTGATCAAAAACTGCGGTCCCGTCCAAACGAGTTTTTCCTGGGATCATGACAAATGCGCCCATGGCCTTTATACGATGAGTGCCAGCCGTCCGGTCAATCATTGGGTTGCCATCGTCGGCTGGGATGATGATTTTCTTGCAGAGTATTTTGCGACGGAGCCCAAAACAAATGGTGCCTGGCTGATCCAGAATTCCAGATCCAAAAGCTGGGGCAACAGCGGTTATGCCTGGGTGCCGTATGAGTTTCCCGTAAGGAATATTGTCACGAGCGCCGTTACGAAGGACTATGCGCAGGCTGTATCATCCGGAAAGAATCCGAATATCGGGGTGAAGGCAAAAGATGCACAGGAAAGCGCGGCAGCTACCATATTTCATAAAGAGGGCAATCTTGGCGGCGTGGGATTTTACGTAGAACCGCTCAGCGCCGATATACCTGTTGCTGTCACCGTGGAGATACATGACGGCGAGTTTGGTGATCTGCTTGCGAGCGCGAATACAACGGTTGAATGTGCCGGATACCATGTGATCGAATTTGAAAAGCAGCTGCCGGTAACGGATTTTACGGTTGTGCTCAAGGTGAAAAACGGTGCGATCGTAACGGAAGGAAGTTCCTATTACTATGAGGCCGCGAGAATGCGAATGACGGAGTACGGATATATGGAAGGAAAGATCGGTGCAATCGTCCATACAGATCCGGGAACATCCTATTATCTGGTTGACGGGAAATGGTTGGATGCCACAGACAAAGAGCTTTTGACAGAATATGAGTCAGAGCTATTGCCCCCGGGCAATGAACTTACCTGCCTCGGTGAACCCACCTTGGTAGCTTTGTTTAAGTAGACGAGGACAAGATTAAGGAGTGTAATAGTTCATACCTTTACATGGAGAATATTGGGATAATATATGGATAAAAAAACTGCAATAGAAACCCTTGTCAATGCAGCGTATGAAAAGGGTGGCTTTAATGGGGCATGGCTATATGCCGAAAATGGTGAGATCGTAAGTAAGGGCGGTTTATTATCTGATCAACAAAGATCCTAAGGATCAAAATGCAGAGGATTTCTTTTGGAGCGGTATGCAGGAGATTGAGAGGGACAAGAAGCCTGAGACACTGTGAATATAATTGTTGACAAGAAATGGGTAATATGTTACCTTATATTCAAAAGGTAACATATTACCCATATTAATTTGCTGAAACGGAGAAAGTCAATGGACTACAATAAAGAAATGAATATGGACAATGTGGAATTCGGCAATATGCCGCCGCAGGCCTTCTTACTTGGACTGCTCAGTGCTTTTGATAACAGGTATCAGGCTGCTGCAGATGCCTTCTTTAAGGAGATAACGTGGAAACAATTTTTCGCGATCATCTGCATAAACCTCTGTAAGGAGGCGCCGACCATAAATGAGCTGTCGGAGGTCATGGGGAGTTCTCATCAGAATGTTAAGCAGATACTTCTCAAATTGGAAAAGAAAGGTTTTATATCGATGATGCCGGATGAGAAGGATAAAAGAAAACAGCGCATTTTTGTTACGGACGAAGCCGAGGCTTTTTTTGAAGAAAATGATAATAACGGACAACGGAGCAAATATATTATCGGACGCATTTTTGAGGGGATCGATGAAAAAAGTCTTATGAGCGCGATACAAACTATTATGAAGATGGAAAGGAATCTGAGTGAATTATGAAGACGCTGATCATTTACACATCACAAACGGGATTTACAAAAAAATATGCTGAGTGGATCGCGGAAGGGATGAGCGCGGATCTGCTCGATCTGAAAGATGCGCAGAAGAAAGAAGGCGCGTTCTTTGAACCGTATGAGGCTATCGTTTTCGGCGGATGGACTATGGCGGGAAATCTGGTGAAAGCAAAATGGTTTCTTGATAAAGCTTCTGCATGGAAAGATAAATGTCTTGCGGTGTTCTGTGTGGGAGGAAGTCCGAATGACAATCCGGATGTTGAGGTATGCCTTCATAATATTCTTACAGATGAGCAGAGGGAATATATCCGGGCATTTTACTGCCAGGGTGGATTCAATTACGAGAAGATGAATACAGCCTCAAGACTGGCCATGAAGATGTTCGTGGGTGCACTTAAGAGAAAGAAAAATGCAACCGAGGAAGAAAAGAAGATGGCTGAGATGATCTCTGTTTCTTATGATATTTCTGAT